>NZ_MLHJ01000099.1 GCF_001998965.1 Rodentibacter rarus | reverse complement strand
ATAATGCAAAGCCTTTTTAATAGAATATGAAGGCATTTTTATGAAAAAAGCGGTATTATGTAGCAGTTGCACAACGTTGTTTTTTGTTATCTTGTAGGGACACACTGCGTGTGTCCGAATTTTAACCTATTGAAATAATTTGATTTTATAACGGACACACACAGTGTGTCCCTACGCTTTGGTTAAAATTTCTATTTTGTGCATTTGCTACATAATACCGTGATTTTTAACCGCACTTTGTTCAATGAAAATTATTTTTTATTAACAAATAGAATAAAATCTAATATTTATTTTCCTCAAAAAAGTCCTTTAAAATCCCTTCCAGCACCTCAAAGACTTTTAACACTCTTTTTGGGGTTATCGCTTCATAAGGGCGATATAAAAAAAGCGGCCATTTCTGAATTTCAATCTCCTTAAAAAGTTGGCACAGTTCACCACGTTGTAAATAAGGCACAGCAATAAAATCACTGATTAGCCCTACCGCATTTCCCTGTAATACGGCTTGCAAACCACTATAAATATCCGTACTTTGAAAACGAATATGATGAGGTTTGAGTTCCCTTTCTTGATTTAACGGAAAATGCCAAGCACGCCCTGTCGCCGGATTAATTTGAGCAACAAAAGGAAAACGTTGCTCTAAGTCTTCCAAGGATTTTGGTTCACCCAATCGGACCAATAGAGTGGGTGAAGCCACTAACACATCACCAATTTCAGTGATACTTCGCACAATAAAATTAGAGTCAGGCACTGGCCCAATACGCAAACCAATATCAATCCGATGGGCTACTGAATCTAATTTATTCATATCATCCCGCCAGTCAATAATCAGCTCAGGATAAGAAGAAAGTGCGGTCAATAATTTTGCCAAAATGGCATCATTAATCCGCCAACTTGGCACAGTAATCCGCACGATTCCAGTCATTTCTTCCGCCACCCTCTGTTTACTTGGTGTAAACAGCTGTTCGCTATCTGCTAACAATTGCCGGGCTTTCGGTAGAAATTGCTCGCCAAAGTCCGTTAAATGAACTTGTCTGGTATTACGTTGAAAAAGCGGCTCGCCTAAATATGCTTCCAATTCCGCAATCAATCGAGTGACAACCGGCGGAGAAACGTCAAGGCGGTGAGCAGTTTCTTTAAATTGCAGCGTTTCAGCCAAGGAACAAAATACTTTTAAGGTTTCAAAACGGTTATTCATTAATTATTTCACTTTTAGAAATGATGAAATTCATTTTTACAAATTAACTTGAAATAGTCTAGACCTTATAATGCCCTCCACAAGCAAAAGACACACAAAAAGAAAAAAGTTCTTGCAGACGAATTGTTTTTTTTTTGTACAATTCCAGTGCGAAAATTTCGCAGTTTTAATGTAATGATTAGCGAGGAAAATGATGAGTAAAACACTTTTCAAAAAAAACGCCCTTATCGCGACTTTAGGTTCTGTATTACTAGGAGGACAAGCTATGGCAACATTACCGCAAAATGCAACGTCAATTGAAATACCGGTACAACACATTCAACTCACTCAAGAATGGGATAAAGTTTTCCCGAAATCCGACAAAGTTGAACATCGCAAAGTCACCTTCAAAAATCGCTATGGCATCACATTGGCCGGTGATTTATATATGCCAAAAAATGCACAGGGCAAACTCCCCGCCATTGCCGTAAGTGGCCCATTTGGTGCGGTGAAAGAACAATCTTCAGGGTTATATGCGCAGCATCTTGCAGAACGTGGTTTTGTCACCCTTGCCTTTGACGGTTCATATACCGGTGAAAGCTCAGGTCTGCCTCGTAATATGGCAAGCCCTGAAATCAATACCGAAGATTTTAGTGCCGCAGTCGATTTTTTAGGCTTACAAGATTTTGTTAACCCTGATGAAATTGGGATTTTAGGGATCTGTGGTTGGGGTGGCTTTGCCCTGAATGCCGCAATCGCAGATACACGAGTGAAAGCGGTAGCTGTTAGCACGATGTATGATATGACCCGTGTGATGGCAAACGGATATGAAATCAAATTAGATCCTAAAGGACAATATGATCGTGTGGCGGGATTAGACATTGAAGGTCGTAATAAAATGAAGCAAGCATTAAATGCGCAACGTTGGGTTGATGCCCAAAACGGGACATTTGCTTTAACCCCGAAAGACAATCACTTGCCATCGCAGGAAAAATTGACAGATGATACCCCATTATTTGTGAAAGAATATTCCAACTACTACAAAACCGAGCGTGGTTATCACCCTCGTTCCATCAATTCAACCAGCGGTTGGACACAAACTGCACCACTTGCTTTCATCAATATGCCGATTTTGCAACGCGCAGCAGAATTGAAGGCTCCGGCTCTGGTCGTCCATGGTGAAAAAGCCCACTCTCGTTATTTTGGTGAAGAAGCGTTCAACGCATTAGGTAGCAAAAATAAAGAGTTATATATCGTACCGAGCGCCAATCACACGGATTTATATGATGATGTGGCAAACAAAATCCCTTACGATAAATTTGAAGCATTCTTCAAAGCAAATTTAAAATAATCACTTATATAAACGACCGCTCAAAAGAGCGGTCGTTTCTGCCGGGGCGGTGGTCACAAAAGATGTGCCAACCAATACCGTTGGCGACATCCCAGCAAGCGTGATAAAAACAATAGATTAGTTGGATTGTTATAATCCCCGATCAATTATTGACAATAATTTGTGGTAAAAATGATTATCTCATTGTCACAAATTCTTCCGAACCGGTTGGGTGAATGGCGACCGTATTGTCGAAGTCGGCTTTCGTTGCGCCCATTTTAATGGCAACCGCAAAACCTTGAATCATTTCATCCACGCCAAAGCCAATGCCGTGTAAACCTACAATTTTTTCCTCTTTGCCTACGCAAACTAATTTCATTTTGCAAGGTTGGCGATGTTGGGTGACGGCAGTGTACATCGCAGTAAAGGATGATGTATACACTTTCACATTGTCTTCGCCATATTGTTCGATAGCTTGTGGCTCGGTTAAACCAATAGTACCGATTGGTGGATGACTAAACACAACGGTAGGCACAAGATTATAATCTAAATGTTCGTTCGGTTTGTTATTGAATAAACGCTCGGATAAACGGCGACCTGCTGCAACCGCAACGGGGGTTAATTCAATCCCGCCTTCAATAATATCGCCTACGGCATAAATGCCTTTCACATTGGTGTTTTGGAATTTATCAACTTTGATATAACCCCGCTCATTGGTTTCCACACCGGCATTTTCCAAACCAATCTTATCAGTAGCCGGCTCACGACCTGCCGCCCAAATGACGCAATCTACCGTGACATGGCGTTCGTGGTCAAATTTTGCGGTCAGCGATCCATCTTCATTTTTAATGATTTCTTGAATGGTGGTGTGTTTGTGCAACACAATACCGTCTTGTTCTAAAACCTCTACTAAGGTTTCAACAATCAACGGATCTTGATTACGCATTGGCGCATGGCGGCGCACCACTAAATGGGTTTCTGCCCCAAGACTGTTGAGTACGCCGGCAAGTTCCACCGCAATATAGCCAGCACCAATAATGGCAACCCGTTTTGGCAATTCGGTTAAGGCAAAGAAACCATCGGAATCAATGCCATATTCTTGTCCTTTAACGGAATGTGGACGGAAAGGTCTTCCCCCTGTGGCAATTAAAATATGATCCGCCGTGACACGCGCTGTTGAACCATCTGCAAAGCTCACTTCAATGGTATGGGCATCAATGAATTTACCAAAGCCATTAATCACATCCACGTTATTTTTGGCTAACACATTATTGTAAGAGGTGTGAATGCGGCTAATGTAAGCTTGGCGACTTTCAATGAGTTTTTCAAAATTAAATTTTTTCACCTCCACATCAAAACCATAATCCGGTGCATAATGGTTGATGGCTTCTGCAATTTGAGCGCCGTAGAACATCACTTTTTTGGGTACACAACCCACATTAACACAGGTTCCGCCTAAATATTTGGCTTCAATAATGGCACATCTTTTACCATAGCTTGCGGCACGATTAATGGATGCAATTCCGCCACTGCCGCCACCGATAGCGATATAATCATAATGTTTAGTCATTGTTTTATCCTTTTTTAAACATAAAAATTCTCTGTATTCTGCCGAAATTTTGTTTATAAAGCTATAAATTACTTCAATTGGGCATCTCTATATGAAAACCGTTCCCGGATTTTGATCGCACTTTCACAAATATTCATCACGTATCTTGCAATCTGAATAAATCTACGTATGATTCCTCCCCTTGATTTTCGTCTCGGGTTCCCTCACCCCGATTTTTATTGATTCAAAAAGGTAAAAAATGAATATTAATTATCCTATCTTTAATGCACAACAAAAGCATAGCGCTCTCATTTGGTTGAGTCTTTTCCATATTCTGATCATTGCGGCAAGCAATTATCTCGTCCAAATTCCCTTTGAAATTTCCCTAAAATTAACCGCACTGGGTGCCGCGCAGGATTTTTCCTTTCACAGCACTTGGGGAACGCTCACTTTTCCTTTCATTTTCCTTGCCACGGATTTAACAGTGCGGGTATTTGGCGCAAAAGAAGCCCGTTGGATTATTTTTATCGTGATGATACCGGCACTGATTATCAGTTATGCGATTTCGGTGTTGTTCTCGAATTCTCAATATCAAGGTATTGAAGCCTTGGGCAGTTTTGATATGTTTGTGTTCCGCATTGCATTAGCGAGTTTTTTGGCTTATGTGGTGGGGCAATTATTGGATGTGACGGTCTTTAATCGTTTACGCCAACTCAAAACTTGGTGGATCGCCCCAAGTTGTTCGATGACCTTAGGTTCGATGGCAGATACTTTTGTCTTTTTTAGTGTCGCATTCTATCAAAGCGCCGATCCTTTTATGGCGGCACATTGGGCTGAACTGGGATTTGTCGATTATTTATTCAAGTTATTTATTGGTATTTTGTTATTCGTTCCCGCTTATGGCGTGGTATTGAGTGTCATTTTACGCAAACTCCAAGGCTTGAGCGCACAAAAATAGGGTGAGTGGGGAAAAGTGCGGTTAAAATTTCTGTTTTTGTGCCTTGGCGATACCATACCGAAAATCCATTAAATTTTGACCGCACTTTATTGTTGTCCGACAATCACTTTCCTTGGTTTTTATCCCAATTGATCCACATTCGTGTGATTTGGTGTCGCCCTTCATTCATTCTAGTGCGAAAGTACATTTTTAACCGCATCGCCTCTACACTTTCCCCTAAAAATGAGGCTTTTAGATCATAGGTGGCGGTCAGTCTGTCTTTGCCGATTGGCAGTACTTTGATGGCTTTCAGCATATCATAATACAGTAGCCCGTCTTTTAAATTATTCAGCCAATCCGCTTTGCTAAAACGCTTTCGTTTGCCATCACGAATCACCGTCAGCACAAAGTCATCCGCTAATAATTTATCAAGCTCAAGATAATTTTCGTTTTCAAGGACGACGACAAGTTGAGAATATAATTCAGCGAGTTCAGTCTGTTCAGCTTCACGATTTCTCAGATCATACAACGCCGGTGCAATCGCTATCGCACTCACGGTGAGTGATAACAATAAAGAAAAGAAAATATGGCGTAATTTCATTTTGCTTACCAAATCAAAAAGACAACAGGAATAATATTCATCACCAGTGCGGTCGTTCCCGCTAAAATCAGTTTAGATGCCCCAAACATTAAACCTTGGTTCACGCCTTTATCCAATTTCACCAACATATTCGCCATCGCTGTATTGGCAAACAGACTCACAAAGGCAAAGATAATCAAATAAAGATAAGCCGTCATAAAGGAAAGAAAATCAATCACATAGAACCAAGGCACGATTAAGGTGATCACTAACAATGGGGCGATATAAGTAAGTTTTACCACACCAAAATCCAATTTGCGTGTAAAACGGGCTTGGAATAACACCGCAATCAAATTATTAATAAAAAAGGCGATTGGAATGGATTCCGGGCTATCAAGTAAGTTACTAAAAATATAGGGGAAAATAATATAAAAAGAAGTGCCCATTGCCAATGGAATAAAAAGCAATAAATGGGCAAACACAAATCGCTTGCTTAATACTTGCCGGATATTCTGAAATCTAAAAGGCGTACTGATCACTTTACAAGGCGTTTCTTTCACAGCGATAAGCATAAAAAGCAACATTGACACTTCAATGGCACAACTCAACCAAATCAACATTTCAGGTAGTTGAAAATGCAAAAATGGCAGGGCAAGCAAGGGGGCTGACATTGAAGCAAGACTTTGGATGCGCAAAAATTTCCCCTGTGCTTTGGCTTTCTCCTGATAATTATTCGCTGCGGTTGAAAGCAACAAGGCTCGGGCATTGGTGCCAAATAATGTGCTACCCAAACCAAAAAAGAATGTCGCCAATAACAAAAGAGGATAATAGTCTGTCGTTATCAATAAAATGTAAGCCAAGGCATCCATTAAACAGCCAAGTAACATCATTTTGGATCGTCCAAACTGATCCCCCCATACACCGGCAAAAAGAGAAAAGGCTTGGCTGGCAAACACCAATAGTGAAAATGCGCTGGCAATTTGCGAGGTTTCAAACCCTTTATTGTTCTGTAAATAGATAAAAAAGACGCTCTGCATTGCCGTGTATGCCACACCGGAGAAGAAACGCCGCCATAAAATGGCATTTTGAATATTCATACTAATTGTTTCCGAAATGAATGGTGGTGCGTAAAAATACCGCCCGATTTAACCGCTCTTTTACCTATAACCTTGCTTTTTCACCACCAAATTCATCCAATAAATTTTCAGTGAGTTTACTGAGAATGCCAGTCATCAAGACAAAATCAGCATCAAACCGTTGGGCGAAATCTTCTTTTAAAATATCGTCATTTTTTTCACGAACCATATCAGCAAATTTTAACCGTTTGAGCGTGCAATCCTCATTAAAGATGAAAGTGAGGGTATCTTCCCATTCTAATGCCAGTTTACTGACGACTTTCTTACCTTCTTGTAAAAGAGCAAGAATTTCTTCGTTTTCAAGGGGTTGTTTTTTGCAACGAATTACACTGTCTTCTTGGCTGCCGCGCAGTTCGGCTTCTTCAAGGGCAATCAGCCAATGCGGCAAACTTTCTTGAGTGATCCAATTTGTCATTACATAGCTAGGCTCATGGGCAAAAGCAAGCGGTACGACAGGCAAAGAGCCTAAGGATTTTCGCAATAATGCCAAGGCATCTTCTGCCCGTTTGCTTGAGGCGGCATCCACGTGAATGAGCTGATTTTCCGTATCAATCCATAATGCGGTATGCTGATTTTTACTAAAGGCTCTTGGTAAAAGATTCATCACCACATCATCCTTTAAAGTTTGTTTTTCCACTTTTTTCAATTTGCGGTTTTCTTTTTGCTCCAAACTTTCAATGCGTTCATCCAATTCACGTTTTACCACGTTTGCCGGCAGGATTTTTTCTTCCTTTTTTGCTACTAATAAAATGTGATTGCCCACGGAAAAATAGAGTAAATCCGAGCCTCGCAACGGACAACCCCAACCAAATTTACTTTGATCTTGTGCCCCACAGGGATGAAATTGGCAACTTTCAAGCTGGGTTTGAAGCTGATGGCGATCCCATTCCAAAGGCTTAGTGAGCCTATAACTCATTAAATTTTTAAACCACATCGTACAGTTCCTTCATAATCGGGTAAAATAGGCGACATTGTAGCCCATAAACTCATAGGAAAAAATAATGCAACAAAAATTAATCGCCTTTATTGGCGGTGGTAATATGGCTCAGGCAATTGTGCTGGGGTTATTAAAACAAGGTTATCCGGCGACACAAATTATTGTGAATGATCCCAATGAAGAAAAGCGGGCATATTTCGCTAAACTGGGCGTGCAAACGGCGGACAATAATGTGGAAAGCGTCACTCGTGCGGAAGTTGTTTTACTTGCCGTGAAACCACAAATGATGTCGGACGTTTGTGCACCATTAAGTGCGGCGGATTTTTCCGATAAATTACTGATTTCGATTGCCGCAGGCATTTCCACCACCCGATTACAAGCTCTGATCCCAAGTGCAAAATCCGTTGTACGAGTAATGCCGAATACCCCCGCCTTGGTGGGAGAAGGAATGGCGGGATTATTTGCCCCTGAAAACACGCCGAAAACTGACCGCACTTTTGCGCAAGCTTTGTTAAATGCAGTGGGTAAAACACAATGGGTGAAAGAGGAAAATCAAATGCACGCCGTGACGGCTGCTTCCGGCAGTAGCCCCGCCTATTTCTTTTTAATGCTGGAAGCCATGCAACAGGCATTAGTTGAAATGAATATGGAGGCTGACACTGCCCGTCAGTTTGTGCAACAAACCATGTTAGGGGCAGCCAAAATGGTGGAGGAAAACCCACAAACCGCACTTTCTACCCTAAGAGAAAACGTGACCTCAAAAGGGGGAACGACCGCTGCGGCGTTAGAGGTATTTCATCGCCAACAATTTAATCACATCGTGGCGGAAGCCATGCAAGCCTGTGTGGCACGTTCACAAGAAATGGAAACCTTATTCTGATGCAAATTCGTCCCTTTTACTGGCTCGCCCTGAGCTTTCTTGGCTACTATTGTGCTTATGGTGTCTTTTTGCCGTTTTTTCCGGCATGGTTGAAATCACAACAATATGGCGAAGAAATGATCGGCCTTGTCATTGGTAGTGCCTATATTTTCCGTTTCATTGGCGGATTATTTTTCTCTTCATTAATTAAAAAAGCCGATCACCTCATCAACGCACTACGTTTACTAGCGTTAGCTTCCGCCCTGATTATGGCGACAATGAGCTTGGTTGCCCACAATTTCTGGTTGCTGTTTTCGGCGATTGGGCTTTTTGCTATGGTGAATTCCGCCGGTATGCCCATTGGGGATTCCTTGGCTTCCACCTGGCAACGCCAAATTGGATTGGATTATGGCAAAGTGAGGCTGATTGGTTCTATCGCATTTATTTTAGGTGTGGTGGTTTTTGGTGGCATGATAGGTTGGCTGGGCGAACAAAATACCGTGTGGATTTTGACCGCACTTTTGTTGTTTTATACTATCATTCAGTTATTCAAACCGACCATTGCCCCGGAAGATGAACCTTTAGAAAATGGAACAGCAAGCCAAATCCGTTTTTTAGCCCTATTAAAAAATCCCACCACCTTACGCATTATGCTGGCAGGTGGGCTAATCCAAGGATCCCATGCTGCTTATTATGTCTATAGCACCATCTATTGGACGGGCATTGGTATTTCCGTGCCACAAACCAGCTTGCTTTGGGGCATTGGCGTACTCGCAGAAATCCTCTTATTTTTCTTTTCACGGCGTTTATTCCAAAATTGGTCGGTAAGCCGTATTTTCTTTTTATCCGGGTTCGTGGCGGTTTTACGTTGGGCCGGTTTGGCTTATGCCAACACCTTTTGGCAGATTTTACCCCTTCAACTGGCACACAGCCTCACTTATGCAGCCTGTCATTATGCGATGGTACGTTATATCAGCACACAACCACAAAGCCATATTGCGAAATTACAAGGTCTGTATAACGGTTTATCCAATGGCGCACTGATCGCCCTTTTTACAGCAATTTCAGGTCTCATTTACCCGATTTCACCTACGATGACATTCTTGCTAATGAGCGGTATTGGTGCCACATCATTTTTCGTGATTCCACGCAAATTGAATGCTTTTTTGGTGAAAACAAATTAATCATCGCAAGAGGACACAATGAAAAACACCGCATTAGTTGATTTATTCCTCAATGAATATTGGATCGAAAAAGGGCTTTCAGAAAATACGGTGCAATCTTACCGCTTAGATCTGAGCGCACTTTGTGATTGGTTAGATAAAAACAATCTTTCTTTGGAAACCCTCGATGCAATAGATTTACAAGGGTTTCTTGGTGAGCGTGTGGAACAGGGCTACAAGGCAACGAGTACGGCTCGAATGCTCAGTGCAATGCGAAAACTCTTTCAATATTTATACCGAGAAAAATATCGCACAGATGATCCCACGGCTATCCTCAGCTCACCGAAATTACCTACTCGCTTACCCAAATATCTCAGTGAACAACAAGTGAGTGATCTATTAAATACCCCTGATGTGGATATTCCTTTGGAACTGCGGGATAAAGCCATGTTGGAATTGCTTTATGCCACAGGTTTGCGTGTGACGGAATTGGTTTCACTCACCATTGAAAATATGAGCGTACAACAAGGTGTGGTGCGGGTGATTGGTAAAGGCAATAAAGAACGGATTGTACCGATGGGCGAAGAAGCCGCCTATTGGATCCGTCAATTTATGCTTTATGGTCGCCCGGTGTTATTGAATGGGCAAAGTTCGGATATTGTATTTCCCAGCCAACGTGCTCAACAAATGACCCGACAAACCTTTTGGCACCGGGTGAAACACTATGCGATCTTAGCCAATATTGACGGAGATACCCTCTCCCCCCATGTACTTCGCCACGCCTTTGCTACTCATTTAGTCAATCACGGTGCCGATTTACGGGTAGTGCAAATGCTTTTGGGTCATAGTGATTTATCTACCACACAAATTTATACTCACGTAGCGAAAGAGCGCCTGAAACGCTTGCATGAAAGATTTCATCCGAGGGGATAGAAAAGAAAAGTGTGATGAAAAACGCTCTACCTTTTGAAGTGTTCATTTCTCACCACACGTTGAAGCTCTTATAAATCTTTTGGCAAACGAATTTTTTGTCCCGGGAAAATTTTATCCGCATCTTTGATGACTTCTTTGTTTGCTTCAACAATGGCGGTGTATTTTGCACCATTGCCGTAAGCTTTTTCTGCAATTTTCCAAAGGGTATCGCCTTTTTGAATGACATAGAAAGTTTCATCAGAGGCGAGCGTTTCACCGTTGCTGATGGTAGCATCACTTGTCACCGCACTAATACCTTGAATATTACCCGCCATTAATACGGCTTTTTCTAATGCGGCTGCGGTAGACGCCACACCTTGAATATTGGCGACCCCATTTTCAACGGTAACAGAAAGATTTTCTACCCCCGGGTTATCTTCTGCAATGTGTTGTGTGACGGCTTTTGATGCATCTTCTTCTTTCGAAAAAAGTTTTTTGCCAATATCGCCAACAAAATCAAATAATCCCATTTTTTATTCCTTTTTTAGTGATGAAATTCGCCTGCTACCATACTGAAAAGCAGTGGGAATGTCTAGAAAATACAATGTAAATTACTGTAAATCTTTTTGTAAAAAAGCTTTAAAGATGACCGCACTTTGATAGAATGCGGGCATTTTTTAAGGATAAATAAAAGAGGAAATTATGCGTTGGCAGGGCAGAAGAGAAAGTTCAAATATTGAGGATAGACGGGGTTCCGGTGGCAATTTTGGTGGCGGCAAAGGCACGGGAATTTTAGGTTTCATTATTTTATTAGTGGGCGCTTATTATGGTGTTGATTTGTCCGGATTAGTTGGCACTCCTGACTTTTCAGGTCAATCCTCACAACGGCTAGAAAGCCAAGAAGAGCAACAACTTGCCGGTTTATCAAAAGTCGTATTGGCGGATACAGAAGCCGTTTGGGGAGGCTATTTCAAACAAATGGGATACCAATATCAAGAGCCGGTTATGGTGCTTTATAACGGTGCAACCTCGACAGCCTGTGGCACAGGACAATCGGCAATGGGACCGTTTTACTGCCCAAATGATCGTAAAGTTTACCTCGATCTCTCTTTCTATAATAATATGAAAAACAAACTGGGTGCTGCGGGGGATTCTGCTTTTGCTTATGTGATTGCCCATGAAGTGGGGCATCATGTACAAAATTTACTCGGTGTATTAGGGCAAGTTCATCGTGCACAACAAAGTACTGACCGCAAAACCGCCAATCAACTTTCCGTAAAATTAGAATTACAAGCAGATTGCTTTGCCGGTGTTTGGGCCAATCAAGCGGTGAAAAGTGGTTTATTTGAGCGGGGGGACGAAGAAAAGGCCTTTAATGCCGCAGAGGCGGTGGGGGATGATCGCCTACAAAAACGTGGTCAAGGCTATGTGGTGCCGGATAGTTTTACTCATGGTACTTCCGCCCAGCGTTTGATGTGGTTTAGAAAAGGATTGCAAACCGGTAATCCAAGTCAGTGTGATACCTTCAACTAAAAAGAAAGGTCCGGCAAACACCGGACCTTTGTCTTTCACCACCAATTAAAGAATAAAGCGGCTCAAATCCTCGTTTTCGACCACTTCGCCCAGTGCCTCTGCCACATAGGCTTCATCAATATTGACGGTTTGACCGTTCATATCGCTGGCATTAAAGGAGATTTTATCCATCAAACGCTCCATCACCGTATGTAAACGGCGGGCACCGATATTTTCCGTTTTCTCATTGACACGAAATGCCGCTTCGGCGATTTTTTTTACAGCCTCTTGGGTAAATTCAATATTCACCCCTTCTGTTGCCATTAAGGCTTTATATTGCTCGGTTAAGGAAGCATTAGGCTCTGTTAAAATTCGCTCAAAATCAGCCGCACTTAGGGCGGAAAGTTCCACACGAATTGGCAAACGCCCTTGTAATTCAGGGATTAAATCTGAAGGACGTGCCACTTGGAACGCACCAGAGGCAATAAATAAAATGTGATCCGTTTTCACCATACCATGTTTGGTGCTAACCGTTGAGCCTTCCACCAACGGGAGTAAATCACGCTGTACTCCCTCACGGGAAACATCGGCACCGCTGTACTCGCCTTTTTTGCAGATTTTATCGATTTCATCAATGAATACGATACCGTTTTGCTCCACGGCTTCAATGGCTTTTTGTTTTAATTCTTCCGGATTAATCAATTTTGCCGCTTCATCATCAATCAAGGTTTTTAATGCCTCTTTGATTTTCATTTTTCGTTTTTTGGTTTTATCGCTACCGAGGTTTTGAAACATAGATTGGAGCTGGCTTGTCATTTCTTCCATTCCCGGTGGTGCCATAATTTCCACCCCCATAGAAACACCGGCGGAAACATCAATTTCGATTTCTTTGTCATCTAATTGACCTTCACGCAATTTTTTACGAAATGCCTGACGTGTACTACTGTTGCTATCGTGGTTTTCCACCTCACCCCATTGGTTTTTGGCCGGTGGTAACAATGCGTCCAGAATACGTTCTTCCGCTGCATCTTCTGCCTTCGCACGATTTTTTGCAATTTCTTGTTGGCGAACCAATTTCATTGCACTATCCGTTAAATCACGAATAATGGAATCCACCTCTTTGCCCACATAACCCACCTCGGTAAATTTAGTGGCCTCCACTTTAATGAAAGGGGCATTGGCTAATTTTGCCAAACGGCGGGCAATTTCTGTTTTACCCACACCGGTTGGTCCAATCATCAGGATATTTTTCGGGGTAACTTCGTGGCGTAGCGGCTCTTGAAGTTGCATACGGCGCCAACGATTTCTCAGTGCAATAGCAACCGCTCTTTTCGCATCGGCTTGCCCAATAATATGTTGATCTAATTCAGAAACAATTTCGCGTGGAGTCATTTCAGACATAATTTTTTCCTTAATTCGGTAATTCTTCAATAGTGAAATTTGTGTTGGTGAACACGCAAATATCACCGGCAATTTGTAATGATTTTTCCACAATTTCACGGGCGGAAAGATCAGTGTTTTCCACTAAAGCACGGGCAGCAGAGAGGGCATAATTCCCCCCTGAACCAATGGCTAAAATTTGATCTTCCTCTGGTTGCACTACATCGCCAATTCCCGTGATGATTAGGCTTTCTTTTTCATCCGCCACAATCAGCATGGCCTCTAATTTACGCAATGCTCGATCTGTTCGCCAATCTTTTGCTAATTCCACCGCACTTTTTAGCAAATGCCCTTGATGCATTTCCAATTTACGCTCGAACAATTCAAACAGCGTGAAGGCATCGGCCGTGCCACCGGCAAAACCGGCTAATACCTTGCCGTTGTATAAACGGCGTACTTTTCTCGCATTACCTTTCATTACTGTATTGCCGAGGGAAACTTGTCCATCCCCCCCAACGACCACTTGCCCGTTACGGCGCACACTGACGATTGTTGTCATTCTTCTGTCCTTTTTTGAAAAAAACTTGCCCGTTATATGGCGGCGGGGTTTAGAAAATTCAAGTCTATGAATTGATTATTTACTTCTCAGAGAGAATAGAAAGATAAAAATTGTAATTTTATAAAATTATAAAAAACATCTTACAATCGTATTCAGTTTATATGTGATTGAGTGATATTGTAGAACCCCATAGCGGTTAACCCCTATTCCGCATAACCAAAAACCAGGATATTAATGCTCCTTTATACTTATTATTCCCAAATCACCTTGAACATGACTTATACCTATCAAATCATCCTGTTTTATCCAAAGAAATGACCTAATACCTGTCAGTTAACCCACTGAGGGACTCCTTTATATGGATATTTAAGCGTTTTTTCTCTCACAACTTTTGAATTGCTTTGCTTTTTTCTTACTTGAGAGTTCATAATTCCTAACTCATCTAAAAGCGGTTAATATGCCTTAGGTAAATTTTCCTGGCATAGTAATGATACGCTGGTGAAGTAAGCTACAACGAACCACTACATCTAGCAAAGCTGAGTTTACTCGGGACAATTCCTTTGCACTTTGCCATTTCTATCATCACTTTTCGGATGAGATTAACTGATCAAATGATAGATTCAAAGAGGAAGTTTACACTTTCTCACTGTCGTAATCCCACCTTCTTGTAAAGCTTGAAGAGTAGTTCATTATTAAGAAAGGCATTAGTTTATCGATGGTATAACGTGAAGAGCGGTGAAAAGTTGTTTTGAAAACTTGTGAAAGTTTCATAAAAAATAATTCGGCATCAACTTTGATGCCGAATTATTTAACGCTCATTCTCGAATGTCAAGACTGGTTAATGATCTGAATTAAGGTTAAACTTGCTCTCTTTTACTTTCTACTTGAGATAAATTAAGACGCAGTGAGGGTTATTTTTCATCTGATATTATTTATCTGTGATTATATTAGTTCCCACTTATTTTACAATTTTCATCTCATTCTCAAATTTACCCTCATTCCAATAATTCATTTTATTGCTAACTAAAAACCACCCTCTATGAAGGTGGTTATCGGCTAAAAAGGCTTTGCCTGAAAAATCGACTCATAGAAAATCCTTGTGGAAGTTATCCCCATAACCAACATAAGGAAAAAAATGAGTCGATTTAAGAAATCATCGCATGTGATTTGGCATTGTCAATATCATTTAGTTTGGACACCGAAATGTCACTTTCGAATCTTGAAAAATAAAGTTGGTCGAGAAGTGTATATCCATTTAAGGATACTTTGTGAGCAACTGAAACTAGAGGTAGTTGAGCTGAATATTCAGCAAGATCATGTTCATCTTTTAGTGAAGATTCCCCCGAAGTTATCTGTATCAGATGTGATGGGTCACTTAAAAGGTCGCACAGCGATTAGATTGTTCAACAAGTTTCCCTATTTAAGGAAACATAAATAATTATGGGCAATCATTTTTGGAGGAGGTTACTGCGTGGACACCATAGGTGCCAATACAGAAATGATACGTAGATATGTTAAATATCAAGAGAAACATGAGTTAGAAGATAAGAAGTTAAAGCTGCCTTCGACGTAAAATTCGGATTCTGAGAATCGGAATTTAGAAACGCTCCTATGGGCGTCAATCAAAGCCACCTTCTATGAAGGTGGATTTTTACTGATACTGAAAGTCAAAGTGGCATTCGCTAAATTTTACACTATGAAAACACCGATTACGGCGACAGATATAAGTGATAAGGTCTTGCCTCACTTTGAAAACCAAGAGGTACCGATATTACGTATTCTCACCGATAGAGGGAGTGAATATTATGGTAAGGTAGAAAATCACGATTATGAGTTTTATTTGACAATCAATGATATTGACCATACAAAAACGAAAGTAAAACACCCTCAGACAAATGGCATTTTTGATCGCTTTCGTAAAACGATTTTGCAGGCGTTTTACCAAGTGGCATTTAGAAAGAAAATTTATATGGAGTTAGTCACATTACAAGCTGATTTGGATGAATGGCTGTTGTATTATATCCATTATCGAACCCATCAAGAAAAAATGTGCTGTGAAAGAACGCCAATGGAAAACTTGATAGAAAACGAATTTGGGCAGAAAAGAACTTAGGCTCAAATTAATCTGACAGACACTTACTTTTAGATGGGGACTGTCAGATTTTCTACAATTTAATTTCCCCTTCTTGCGCCTGAATAATATTTTTAGCCAGTTGGCGTAATTCAGGATCTTTGCCATATTTCAGCTCAATTTCAGCCATTTTAACAGCACCTTGATGATGAGGAATCATACCCGTTACAAAGGCAATATCTGCATCTTGGATTTCCATTCCCTTCATCATATCTTGGTGCATTTCATTCATTCCAGCCATCAGCTCTTGTTGCATCGGGGTAAGATGAGTGGCTTGATGGTGGTGAGTAGTGTTTGCTATTGCTGTTGCACCAAGTGCTAAAGCAAATAATGTTGTCATTAGTTTTTTTCATAAATACTCCATTGGGTTAATTGGCAGGCAGTTTAAACTTTAACCTTAGGTTAAGGTCAAGTGCATTTCGAACGTTTATTTTAAAGCAAATGTATATTGCCCCTGCTAAAGTAAAAACACGAAAATCGTTTTATTCTGCTTTGGAATCCTTGTTTCCTAATGATTGCGATGATATTACGTTTGAACTACACCACCGAAAATTATGACTGGATTGCCACAAGTAACATTCAGCATAATTTGATTTGGGTTATACGTAATACTGCGGGTCTATATGTACAGGTTTGAGACTATTTAATCCCTCTGAAAACAGAGAAGCGTCTGAATAATCATTCTGATTTAACCGCTCTTTTTATCTTTTAAAGTTGAATATGTCCATCGTAAATATGGGTAGCATCACCTGTCATATAAAGCGACTGCCCCTCACCTTGCCATTCAATCATCAAGCTTCCCCCCGGTAAATCAACTTGTACATTATTACCCAACAAGCCCTGCATCATTCCCACTGCCGCAGCTGCACATGCGCCACTACCACAAGCTTGAGTTTCTCCGGCACCACGTTCATACACTCGTAATTTAATATGGTTACGGTTTATCACTTGCATAAACCCAACATTAACGCGCTCAGGAAAACGTTCGTGATTTTCAAGTAACGGACCTAGTTGTTCAACCTTCGCTGTACAGATATCGTCCACTTGTACAACACAATGTGGATTTCCCATCGAAACTGCACCGCATAATACTGTTTGAATATCTGTGCGTAAAATATAGTTTTTTTCAAACTTATTTGCGATAAAAGGAATTTTGTCGGGCTCCCAGACAGGTTCGCCCATATTTACACGAACCTGTCCGTCTTTTTGTACGGTTAAAATCATTTTTCCTTTTTGGGTGCTGACGGCAATATCCTTTTTATTGGTTAAACCTTTAAGAGTAACAAAACGTGCAAAACAGCGTGCTCCATTACCACACTGTGAAACTTCACTCCCATCGGCATTAAAAATACGATAATGGAAATCTAAATCCGGATCGTAAGGCGGTTCAACAATCAAAAGCTGATCAAAACCAATTCCACGATGGCGATCAGAAAGGCGTTTAATGATTTCTGGTGACAAATAAATATTTTGTGTAATGGCATCTACCACCGCAAAATCATTACCTAAACCGTGCATTTTGGAAAACTGCATTTCTATCCTTAAATTCTTCAAAACGACTATTTGACATTATAGTAAGCAACAAAGCGAATGGCAAATCAGTAGAAAAAAAGAGAAAAAAGCAATTAATTTGATCGCCTTTAATAAAATCGGATTAAATGCTAACTGGCTAAGGTGTAGGTTTCAATGGCTAAATACAAGTCACTTTTCCAAATTTTGCACAGATTAACAAAATGATAGCTTGGGCTATAGCAAGGTTGTATTGTGTAAAACCAATATATTATTCTGTGAAAATCTAAACCT
>NZ_MLHJ01000098.1 GCF_001998965.1 Rodentibacter rarus | reverse complement strand
CCTACAAGATAACAAAAAACAACGTTGTGCAACTGCTGCATAATACCGTATAGTAAAAGGCTTTAACCCACTTTTTTTAAAAAACTACATTTTCTGTCAAAATCCAAATATCTGTAAGTTTGGCATAAGAGATAATATTCAACGCTATAGAAGCAATGAATGTCATAAACTATTTTCTTTTAAAGAAAAATTAGATCCAATAAAAATTTAGCAAGATTATTCAGAGGGAAAACAAACTTATAAACAGCTTGCTAATAAGTATCAATGTTCGATTAGAACAATACAGCGATACATTTTAAATTCACCTAAAGCAAGGTTAAACCCACCTAAAAATAATACACTTAACCTTCTCATTGATTCGAGCTTTTGGGGAAGGGAATTTAGTGTACTTGTCTTAATGGATTCTCTCTCTAAAAAAGTGGTTTATCATCAAATTATCAAAAGCGAGAAAGATATTTATTACTTTATTGCTATCATCAAACTTAGAGAAAAAGGCTATAAGATTCAATCAATTACTTGTGATAGCAGACGGGAGTTATTGAAAAACGAGCTGAATATTTCCACTCAATTTTGTCAGTTTTATCGAGTTGCAATTGTGATTAGAAACCGAACAAGGAATCCAAAATCAGAGGTGGAGAAAACCCTAAAAATATTAACCACCCCCTTTAAAATAAGTAGTAAATCAGAGTTTTACATTAATCTACATAAATGGTATCTTGAATATAAAACATATTTGGAAGAGCGTTCTGATAAGCCTAATAATAAAGGAAAATATTTCTATAAACATAGAAATTTAAGAGGTGCTTATTTAATCTTTTTTGCTTTGAAAAATACCCAGAATTAAAAATAGAAAAGACGAATAATCGATTAGAGAGACTATTTGGAGAACTTAAGCGGAAATTATCGGTACATCAGGGTTTAACTAAATATCATAAGATATTATTTATTAAATATTATTTTAAAGAAAAAGCGTTGATCGTAAATTCACGATCAACCACTTTGTCTATTAGGGCATAGGGAAGCAAAAAAGATCAACCATTTTGTAGAAACCCAACCTTTACCTGCCAATGGTTTCACGATGTGTACCGGATCCTATGGCGTGCGTTCTGATAATGATTTAGTGAAAATGACGGAGCAATTTTCCGATAGAATTTATTTTGCTCATTTACGTTCAACCCAACGTGAGGATAATCCTCTCAGCTTCCACGAGGCCGCTCACCTAGAGGGGGATGTGGATATGTTTAATGTAGTGAAAGCTTTGTTAAGTGAAGAATATCGTCGATTAGGCAAAGGTGAAACCCGTTTAATTCCAATGCGCCCGGATCACGGGCGTCAGATGTTGGATGATTTACATAAAAAAACGAATCCGGGTTATTCCGCTATTGGTCGATTAAAGGGATTAGCAGAGTTTCGTGGTTTGGAAATGGCATTAAAGAAAGCGTATTTTGATAAATAACCGATTTTCAATAAACAAAATCAGCACGTTAATTCGTGCTGATTTATTATGAGGGGAAAATAAACCGATGTTTTACTTCACTTTTTGTAGTTTCGCATAGGCATTTAACAATGCTTGATGTTCTTTGAAATTTTTTAATTGCTCATCACTTGCCGGCAGGTTGTAGAAAGGATTACCCCCTTCAGCGACAGCCGCCCAAGCTTGTTTTACCGTTTCTTCGCCATACATTTTTTCAAACACAGTGCGATATTGTTCAGGCGTGCGGTTTTCGTCTAAATAAAGTTCAAGCACGCTGATTAACGCTCGGTAGTAGTTTGCTCGTTGCGGTGTGAAAACCGAACCATTCATATTCAATGTCCAGTTTGCCCAATCTAAGGCTTGTTCTAATTCACCTAATGCTAGGTGAAGCATAGATTTTAATTCGCCTACCCGTAAGGTTGTCCAACCACTTGTTTTTGGAGCAACGATACCGATAAATTCCCGTACACGGGTGGCGTCGTCAATATTTTGGTTATCAAGCTCTTCTAACAATTCTGCATAGGTTTCCGGGGAATGATGCCAATGAGGTAAATCCAGTAAAATTTCACGCCAATCCATTCCCATATTGTTATTGGCATAAATTAAATCATCTACCGGATAAATATCAGACATACCCGGCACGATAATACGGCAAGCGTAAACGCCCAAATGCTGGTAATCCATAATGTAGACTTCTTTGTTTTCCTCACGGAAAATCGCCATAAGGTTATGATATTCCTCTTGTGTTGTGCCGGAGAAATCCCAATGAACAAAGGTATAGTCAGGGGTTTGTTTGAATAAATCCCATGAAATTAAACCGCTGGAATCAATAAAATGCGTTTCGAGGTTGGCATGATCAGCGACATCCTCATTATTAAAAGAAGGGGGGGCAAAAACGTCTAAATCTTTTAAACTTCGACCTTGCAGGAGTTCTGTTACGGTACGTTCCAATGCCACTTGGAAATTAGGATGAGCGCCAAAAGAGGCAAAGCAAGTCCCATTGTTCGGGTTGAACAGCACCACGCAAATTACCGGATATTTCCCGCCTAAAGAAGCATCAAAGGCGTAAATCGGGAAGCCTTCTTCCTCTAATTTAGCAATAGCGGTTTGGATGGCAGGATAACGATTCATCACCTCTTTAGGGATTTCCGGTAGGCTGATGGCTTCTGCGATAATTTTATTTTTGACATAGCGTTCAAAAACCTCTGATAAGCCTTGCACACGGGCTTCAAATTTGCTGTTACCCGCAGACATACCGTTAGACACATACAGATTGGCGATAATGCTTTGTGGAATATAGACGGTTTGTTCATCGGATTGGCGAACATAAGGCATTGCCACAATGCCACGCTCATCATTGCCCGATTGTAAATCCACTAATAATTCCGGTGTAAGTTCACCGTTAGGATCAAAGTAGGCAAGCAACTCATCGTTTAAAATCCCTTTCGGTAAGCTTGTTTCGTCCTCAATGGGGAACCATTTTTCACTGGGATAATGAACGAAATCCCCCTTGGCAATCTCTTTCCCTAAATAGAAATCAGCAAAAAAATAGTTGGTGGAAAGACGTTCAAAATATTCTCCCAATGCCGAAGCCAGTGCAGCTTTTTGGCTGGCTCCTTTACCGTTGGAAAAACACTGAGGACAATCTTTATCCCGAATATGAACGGACCACACATTCGGTACGGGATTGAGCCAAGAGGCTTCTTCAATATTAAAGCCCAGTTCGATTAATTTTTGTTGAAATTTTGCAATACTGTCTTCTAATGCAGCATCTTTACCGGGGATAAAGGTTTGTTCAGTCATCATTGTTCCTAAATAAACGAAAAAAGTGCGGTGCATAATAGGGGAGTTTTGGCGAGGGGGCAAGAACTGATTTTAATGCTATCAGCGGTACATGAGCTATTTCTTCTTGGAATGCTTCCGCCGGTTGCAAAAATGTTGGTGTTTTTGACCGCACTTTTTCCCTGTTGAGTGTTAAGGGATAATGGCGTTTTTGTGCCACAATCAACGTTAAAGGTGAAAACAGTGTTACCTGTTGTGGTTTGATCGCAAGGTTTTGGCATGAAATGATATCGAAATGCAGCAATTCAAGCCAATCAATAATGCGCCAAGTAGGATATTGGCGGAAAGGAAACGTCCCGAGTTTCTGTTTAAAAATCAGTGGGCTGAGAGGATTAAACAACGAAAGAAATAACCAACCGTCATCGCTTAATACACGGTGGGTTTCTCGCAATATTTGATGGGGATCTTGCGCAAAGTTAAGGGTATTGGCAAGAAACGCCGCATTGATTTCTTTTTGGATAAAAGGCAGTGCCGTTAATTCTGCTTGAATGAGCGTATCATTTGGCGTTAAAGGCGTGGTTAAATTGGGCGAGATGTTTTCACACACCCACATTTGATGACGCATGGGTAATTCGGTGGGGATTTCGGCACTTAACGCCCCAAGCTTTAACACTTGATAGCCTAAAATTTTTGGCAACCAAGGGGCACAGGCTTTTTGTAATGCGTTACAATATGCCTCACCCTGTGGCAATTGCTGCCAACTTGTTGGCGAAGAAAAGGAACGTTTTGCTTTTGCGTGCCAGTTGAGCATCATCCATCCAAATTGAGAGAAGAATTATGTTAGTTGCTTTACCTGCGTTGAATGACAATTATATTTGGCTTTATCAACGGGAAAATTTACCGCTTATTATTGTCGATTTACCGGAAACGGACAAGCTTTTTGCTTGGCTTGCGGCGAACCCTACACCCATTGAGGCCTTGTTGCTTACTCATGAGCATGATGACCATACTCAAGGGGTGGCTTCCTTTAAGCAACATTATCCGAATGTGCCCATTTATGGCTCGCAAGAATGTGCCTCAAAAGGGGCAACGCATATTGTTAATGAGGGGGAAATTATCACCCCGAATTATGCTATCCAAGTGATCCCCACAGGTGGGCATACAGCACAGCATATAAGTTTTCTGGCGGATAATCATTTATTTTGTGGTGATGCATTATTTTCAGCGGGGTGTGGGCGGGTATTTACCGGTAACTATCAGCAAATGTTTGAGGGGGTAGGGCGTTTAAAGCAACTTCCTGACGATACTATTGTGTGCCCCGGTCATGAATATACTTTAAGCAATTTGGCTTTTGCAGAAACTGTGATAGAAGAGAAAAGTGCGGTCAAAAATCATCGTATTTTTGTGGAACATTTACGTCAGGAAGGTAAACCCAGTTTGCCAACAACACTGGAATTAGAGAAACGCATTAATCCCTTTTTACAGGCGAAGAGCGAACAGGAATTTATCGCATTACGCCAAGCAAAAGATCGTTTCTAACTATTTTAAGTTATTCTAAATAGATTGTGCGGTGTTGATTTGCCGAACGCATCACAATTCATTAAAATAGCGCACAAGTTTTTCTTGAATGTTCACCGCCGTTAAAAGTGCGGTGATTTTTAATTGCATTATGACCCTTCTTGTTCTTGGCATTAATCATAAAACCGCGTCCGTTTCTGTGCGTGAAAAAGTGGCTTTTTCTGATGAAAAGCGCCGCCTTGCCTTGCAACAAATTCAACAGCAAAATCTTGCCGAAGGTGCGGTTATCCTTTCTACCTGTAACCGAACGGAAGTGTATTTGCATCATCGCCAAATTTCTCCCCAAGAATGTGATGAATGGCTGAAAAATGCAGAAAAATGGTTTGCCAATATCCATCATCTTCCCTTAGATGAACTGAGTTCCAGTCTTTATGCCCATCAAAACCAACAGGCTGCCAATCATTTAATGAGAGTAGCCAGTGGGTTAGACTCTTTAATTTTAGGTGAGCCACAAATTTTAGGGCAGGTTAAACAGGCTTTTCAGATAAGTGAAGATTACTATCAAACAGAAAAAGTGCCTTTTTCAACCGAGCTTTCCCGTTTATTCCAAAAAACATTTTCTACGGCCAAACGAGTTCGCACGGAAACCCATATTGGTGAGAGTGCGGTTTCGGTGGCTTATGCTGCTTGTAGTTTGGCTCGTCAGATCTTTGAATCCTTACAGGATCTCAATATTTTGCTGGTGGGAGCAGGAGAAACCATTGAATTAGTGAGCCGTCATTTATTACGCCATGGTGTAAAAAAATTGATGATTGCGAATCGAACGTTGGCAAGGGCTGAACAATTAGTGGCAAATTTGGCAACAGAAACGGACATTGAGGTGTTTTCCTTAGCGGATTTGCAAAATGCTTTAGATCAAGCGGATATTGTGATCAGCTCCACAGGTAGCCCTAATGTATTAATTCACCAAGAAATGGTGAAAATTGCTCAGAAAAAACGCCATTATGCCCCGATGTTGTTGGTTGATATTGCCGTGCCACGGGATATTGATGAAAGTGTGGCAAAATTAGACAGCGTTTATCATTACACCGTAGATGATTTACAAGGGATTATTCAGCACAATTTAAATCAACGTGAGCAAGCCTCCAAACAAGCGGAAGGGATCATTGCACAAGAATGCAGTGATTTTTTTGAATGGTTAAAAGTGCGTCAATTTTCCAATCTGATTAAGCATTATCGTGATGATGCAGAGCATATCCGCCAAGATTTGTTGGAAAAGGCATTACAGCATTTACAACAAGGTGATAATGCAGAAAAAGTATTGCAAGAGTTGAGTTATAAATTAATGAATAAACTCATTCATGCGCCGACACAAACCATGCAATCAATGATGAGAGCCGGCAATGCAGAAGGCTTACATTTGTTTTCCAATACGCTCAATCTTTCCCATCCTCTTGATGAAAAAAACAGTTAAATTTTTGACCGCACTTTGTGGCTTTCTTGCCTTTTCTTCACAAGCCTCATATCGTAGTTTTACTGAATCGCACATCACTTATGGTATTTTCCAAGCAAAACCGGAAGAAGTGCGGTTACATTGGCGTGATAGTGAAGGGAAAAACTACCGCTCAATCACCAATTTAAAACGTGCCTTAGAAAAAAATTATCAGGTCAAAATGATTATGAATGGGGGGATTTATAGTCAAAACGATGTGCCGGCGGGCTTGTGGATCGAAAAGGGCAAAGAATTAAATCCTTTAAATACCAAACGGGGGAGCGGTAATTTTCATGTGCAACCCAACGGGGTCTTTGCTTTAGTGGGGAAACACCCCTATATTTTGACAACAAAAGCCTATCAACAGAAAAAATTGAAACCGACCTTTGCCCTGCAATCAGGGCCGATGCTTGTGATTAATGGGAAAATAAACCCTCAATTTCGTCCTACTTTGGAAAGCTACCATAAGCGTAATGCCGTATGTTTAAACAAGCAAAATGACCTTTTCTTTATACTCACCACCTCAGGAAAACCCAATCTTTATACCTTCAGCCAAGCATTACAAAAAATAGGATGCCATAATGCCTTGTATTTAGATGGGACGATTTCTAATTGGTATATTCCGAATATATCAAGCAGTTTTCATTGGCATTATTTTGTGGGGATGATTTCTGTTGCTGCGGTGAAAGAAAAAGAATAAAACCGTTTTTTTTATAAGCAACTAAATTTAAAAATAGGATTTTTTATAAAAAGTGATTGACTCGGTTAGGACAAATCAGCATAATACGCCCCGCAAAGCCGATATGGTTAGCAAGATGGCTACATAGCTCAGTTGGTTAGAGCACAACACTCATAATGTTGGGGTCGCAAGTTCGAATCTCGCTGTAGCCACCATGCGGGACTGGCGAAATTGGTAGACGCACCAGATTTAGGTTCTGGCGCCGAGAGGTGTGTGGGTTCAAGTCCCTCGTCCCGCACCATTTATCGCTTTGTAAGTCAAAATAGTTGTTGGGGTATCGCCAAGCGGTAAGGCACCGGGTTTTGATCTCGGCATCCCTAGGTTCGAATCCTAGTACCCCAGCCATA
This sequence comes from Rodentibacter rarus, assembly GCF_001998965.1. GTDB lineage: Bacteria > Pseudomonadota > Gammaproteobacteria > Enterobacterales > Pasteurellaceae > Rodentibacter > Rodentibacter rarus. The sequence goes on along the minus strand of NZ_MLHJ01000098.1, from coordinate 5,317 downwards.
CTATCCTAAATTTTCCTATATTCTTAATGAAAAGAATTTCTGTTGGGGTATCGCCAAGCGGTAAGGCACCGGGTTTTGATCTCGGCATCCCTAGGTTCGAATCCTAGTACCCCAGCCATCTCATTTCCCTATTTTATTACGTTTAACGGGCAATTTTTCTCATTTTTACCTACAAAAAAATGCGATCAAAATTATTCACAAACTCGCTTACTCGTTTGCTCCCCCCTATCAGGGGCGTTGGCAAAGCCAACGCTCAAAAAACGTTGTTTTTTGTGACCGCACTTTAAAGGTTTATAGCTGTTTTTATTCCTTATCAACCACCACTTCTTCCTGACAATGAGGACAAGTCATAAGATGCTCTTCATGGTGATGCACAATATAATGCCCCATTTTTTTGGCTTTGGTATCTAAATATTTTGTATTGTAGCGATTTTCGCCGACATTCAGCGGCACACGTTCTACCACATTAATGCCCGCCTTTTTCATCGTTTCTACTTTTTCCGGATTGTTTGTCATTAAGCGGACTTGTTTCACGCCTAGCAACTCAAACATATCGGCACAGACCTCGAAATTGCGTTCATCGGCTTTAAATCCCAGTGCAAGGTTAGCCTCAATGGTATCCATTCCTTGATCCTGTAAGGAATAAGCCCGAATTTTATTGATTAATCCGATCCCACGCCCTTCTTCACGGTGATAAATTAATACACCTCGCCCCTCCTCTTTGATTTGACGAAGTGCGGTGGCTAATTGGAAGCCACAATCGCATTTTAAGCTGTGAAGGGCATCACCGGTTAAGCATTCAGAGTGAATTCTTGCCAAAACAGGCGAATCGCTATTTGAGACATCGCCCATCACCAAGGCAACATGCTCTTTTTTAGTATCAGGAAATTCAAACCCAACCATTTTAAAAATGCCATATTCGGTGGGCAAATTGGCTTGAGCAACCAGTTGAATTTTTGCCATAAAGTTATCCTTCTTCCTTTGTATTTCTGCTAAAATGCGTACTTTCTTTTGCTTATCAAGGGGCGCGTATGTTTAAAAGGCTGTCATTATATACGTTATTACTTTGTCTTGTACCGTTTTTTATGTGGGTTTTTTCCTATCAATGGCATGGGAATGCCCAGCTTGTCGAGGCAGACTATTGGCTTTATTTACTTACCGAAACAGGCAGTGTGCCTTATGCGTTAATAACTTGTGGCGTCTTTGCCCTGATGTTTAGATTTTTGTTTAAAAGCCGTAAACAATGGATATTAGGTGTGGCGGTGATGGCTTTTTCTGTGGTGGCAACGCAAGCCGTGAAAACAGGATTAAAAGCGGTGTTCAAAGAGCCTCGTCCATTTACGGTCTATTTAGCGGAACAGACAAACCGCACACCGGAAAATTTTTATGCTAATGATCGCACTCAGCGTGCAGTTATCGCCAAAGACTTTTATTCGACACAACCCGACACACCGGCTTGGTTGGTGAAACATTATGAAGATGAAACAGGTTATTCTTTTCCCTCCGGCCATACGATTTTTGCTGCAACCTGGTTAATGCTTGCCGTTGGCTTTACCCAATTATTAGGTCATCGCTCATGGCAGGCAAAATTGTTGGTGGGCAGTATGGCGCTCTGGAGTTTGTTAATGTTAATCAGCCGTGTTCGCCTAGGGATGCATTATCCTATTGATCTTCTCGTGGCAACACTTTTTGCGTGGCTAATAAATTTGATTATTTTCAGTTTTTTACAGAAAAAACGATCTTCGTCATAAAATCAACATAAAAGTGCGGTTAAAATCCCACTTAGTTTTCTATTTTTTTATAAGAGGATTTGATTATGTACTATGGTTTGGATATCGGTGGCACAAAAATTGAGCTGGCAGTATTTAATGAAAAGCTAGAAAAACTGTATTCTGAACGTGTTCCTACACCGAAAACGGATTACGATGAATGGCTCAATGTGATTGTGGATTTAGTCAATCGTGCTGATGAGCAATTCGGTGAGCGTGGCACTGTTGGGTTAGGTGTACCGGGGTTTGTTAATCAGCAAACGGGGCTGGCGGAAATCACCAATATCCGTGTGGCGGATAATAAGCCGATTTTGCGTGATCTTTCCGAACGATTAGGGCGTGAAGTGCGGGCGGAAAATGATGCCAATTGTTTTGCCCTCTCTGAAGCTTGGGACGAAGAAAATCAACAATATCCTACTGTGTTAGGGTTAATTCTCGGCACAGGATTTGGTGGGGGTTTTGTATTAAATGGAAAAGTGCATTCCGGGCAAGTGGGGATGGCAGGTGAGCTTGGGCATTTGCAATTAAATTATCACGCCTTGAAGTTGCTTGGTTGGGATAAGGCACCGATTTATGAGTGTGGTTGTGGTAATAAAGCTTGCCTTGATACCTATCTTTCCGGTCGTGGTTTTGAAATGTTATATCACGATCTCAAAGGTGAAAAATTATCTGCCCGTGAAATTATTGATGCTTTTTATCGTGGCAAAGAAAGTGCGGTGGATTTTGTCAATCTTTTTGTGGAATTAGCTGCAATTTCTATCGGTAACATTATTACCGCCTTCGACCCACATATGATCGTGCTAGGTGGAGGATTATCTAACTTTGATTATTTATACGAAGCCTTACCAAAAGCTTTACCGCCCCATTTAATGCGTACGGCAAAAGTACCGCCGATTAAAAAAGCCAAACACGGTGATTCCGGTGGCGTTCGTGGTGCTGCCGCACTATTTTTAACCAAATAATTTTTTGACGCTTTGGATTTAGCAACTGTATTTTTACTTTTTAGTGGCAATGCGGTTGCTAATGAAGTCGAGGCGCTAGAAGCGCCTTATTTTACCTCTATCAAAACAGAGTGCTTTCGTTCGGCGAGTCATTTTGAGTTATACTAAACAACACGTCCCATAGGCACCCTAATATTTTGCTCCCCCCTCTTTCATATGCCAAATTATTGGGCTCAAAGCAAATTGGGGTTGATCTTCTACCTATTATTATCCTATTTTTCGTCTTTGGTATCGCAAGCGGTATCTCTATTATCAAACTTCTTTTAGTCGATATTTTCCCCTGGTTTGATGATGGGGAGTCTCGCTATTTTTTGGGGGCGAGCAAAACGATTAAATTTGATGATATTTTCAAAAGTGGAACAAAGAAGAATTAGGTATTCCTTCAAAATAGTATTTGGGCATTGTTATTATCATTGCGTGCTTTCCGATTAGGGATATTTACACCGGCAGAAACCGGCGTTGTGAGCGCATTTTATGCCTCAATCGTTTTGCAATTTTATCGAGAACTGAAAATCAATTTGTGCTACTCCTACATAATACGGAATATTTCTCTGTTTGAAGGATATTTTGTCTAAACCATAAAAGCCTTAAAAATCGCTTCAAGACGTGCTATGAGTATCGCTTTCCCACCAATTTCTTCACGTTGCCAAGCGTGTAATAATAGATCGGGAGAAAATTGTTGGCTTGCTTGCTCGGCTAGGGGGAAGTAGCTAATATGCCAAGGTTCACGTCCGATTTTTTTTTCAGGTGACAGCTTCATAAAGGGGAGTGTAAAATCAAAGTGCGGTAGATTTTCTATGAGAAATTCGCTCAGTTCAAAAAAATAGCCCCCTTCTTCATATTCCCAAGGCTCTAGTTGCAATGCCTTTCCGGTAGGGAGGCGATCCGGATCGAAAATATCAATCTCCGTTCCCCAGTGGTGGCGGCTGGCACCCGGTAATGCAGACCAACGTAAAATGGCTTGGCATTTTTGCCAATCGTCCAATGAGCTTAAATCGAGTGCATTGCCTGCGTCATCATGGACTTTCCGTTCCCCACTAAATTTGCTATTCCAAATAAACTGTTGGCGGGTGAAATCCCTGAAACTACTTGCCGGCTGTAAATTAAAGCCGTTTTTGACCGCACGTTGTCGCAACCCTTGAAAGGCTTTCACCACTTTGGCTTGTAAAAAATGATGAGGGGAGTGGGGGGCAGGCAAATTGATTAAGTGCTCACGGGACTGACCGGTGAGCATTTTTGAGGTCAGATTCATATTAGCGATCCAATAGGTTAATTAACATTTGATGATATATTTGCCCGCATTTAGCCAAATCATCTACATTGACACATTCATCGACCTTGTGAATAGTGGTATTGAGTGGCCCAAATTCCACGACTTCCGCTCCCATCAGCGCAATAAAACGCCCATCTGATGTGCCACCACCGGTTTCAAGGTGTGGCGTTATTCCCACTACTTGTCGGAGGCTATCCACCAAGGCATTGACCAATTTACCGGGTTGCGTTAAAAAGGGTTTGCCGGAAAGTTGCCATTCAATGCGGTAGGTCAGCCCATATCGAGTTAACATTTCTGAGACTTTTTGTTTGATAATATCATCAGTCACTTCCGTGCAATAACGTAAATTAAATTGCACATAGAGTTCACCCGGAATGACATTGTTGCTCCCTGTTCCTGCGTGAATATTCGCAATTTGCAAACTGGTGGGTGGGAAAAACGCATTACCTTTGTCCCATTGATAAGTAGTTAATTCTTGCAAAAAAGGAGCGGCTTGATGAATGGGATTTTCGGCTAAATGAGGATAGGCAACATGACCTTGAATACCTTGAATATAAAGGTTTCCCGTGATTGAGCCTCGGCGACCATTTTTTACCACATCACCTAAATTTTTCGAGCTTGAAGGCTCACCAACCATACAATAAGTAATCTTTTCATCGCGCGCCATTAAGGTTTCAACAACACGTACCGTGCCATCTTTTGCTGCCGATTCCTCATCTGAGGTAATCAATAGGGCGATAGTTCCGGAATGATTCGGATTGGCTTTCACATATTCTTCTACTGCCACCACCATGGCAGCCAGTGAGCCTTTCATATCTGCCGCCCCCCGTCCGTAGAGCATATTATCAATGATCGTGGCATCGAAGGGGGGAAATTTCCATTGGCTTTCATCACCTGTCGGCACCACATCGGTATGACCGGCAAACGCAATAACCGGCTCACCCTTTCCGTGTTTTGCCCATAGGTTTAGGGTGTTGTTAAAGGGCATCCATTCAATTTGAAACCCTAGTTTTTCCAATCGGTTAGCAATCAGTTGTTGACACCCCTCATCATTTGGGCTAACGGAGGGACGGCGAATCAACGCCTGAGCCAAGGAAACGACTTTTTCTTTCATAAAAAAATACCTGTAAAAATGCGTTGTGTAATGGGGAGCAAAAAAGTGCGGTTAAAAAATGAACGAGATTCAACGTTTATATTCGGTATTATGTAGCAAATGCACAAAAATAGAAATTTTAACAGAACGTAGGGACACACTGCGTGTGTCCGTTATAAAA
>NZ_MLHJ01000097.1 GCF_001998965.1 Rodentibacter rarus | reverse complement strand
TTAAATGTAAGACGAGTTAGCAAAGCCAAAGGGCAATCAGCACTGGCGAAAAGCAACTATATCAATCGAGAGGATAAATATTCATCTCGATTTGATGATTTACGCTGTTCGCAAAGTGGCAATATGCCGAGTTTCGCCCAGAATAATCCTCGTTTATTCTGGGAAAGTGCCGACATTTACGAACGTTCAAATGCTCGTGTTTGTACAGAGATTGAATTTGCCTTACCGAGAGAATTAAACCTAGAACAACAGCAAATTTTAGTGAACGAGTTTATAAAACAGAGCATAGACAATGACAAACACAAGTTACCGTATTCATTCGCTATCCATAACGATCCTGAAAATCATAACCCCCATTGCCATTTAATCTTTTCAGAACGCCATCAAGACGGCATAGATCGCACACCTGAACAGTTTTTTAAGCGTGCTAACAGTAAGGTATTAGAGCAAGGCGGAGCGATGAAATCAAAGCACGCTAACGCAAGGGAGTTTGTGCAAGATGTTCGAACAACGTGGCGAAAACTGGCAAATCAGCACCTAGAAAAGCACGGCATAGATAGCCGAATAGACGAACGAACCCTTAAAGCTCAAGGGATTGAACGAGATCCCACCACCCACATTCACTGGCGAGAATTCAAGAATTTAGAACAAATTCAGCGTCAATCCGATGAAATTGGGCAAAAAATTGCCCAAAACGTGCAAGATCTTGCCCAAGAAAGACGTTATATCGAACTCAGAGAGCAGGGAGAGGGCATTTTTTCAGCTAAATTTTCTAGCATATTAGAAGGAGCTAATAAAAAGGCTCTAAATCGCACGCAGAGCGATTTTTATGAAAAAGACAAGGAAACACAAAGGGGAGAAGAAAAAACGCCTGTAAATCGCAAAGAGTGCGTTTCTCAAGATGATTTTGATATGTTTATCTATAAAACTATCAAAAATGCAGAAAAACCTAAATTTGAACACGAAAGAAAAATTGAAGAATGGGAAAAATCGCTCAAACAGCTCAGATCAACGTATGCGGACTACAAAGGCGATTTAGCACGTTTAGAAAGCGAGAAGTGGGGAATGCTAGGGTTATATCAGTCTAAGGAGCAAAAAGCCGAAATAGAGCGAATTAAGGGGGTTATGAGCAATTTATCAGAGCGATTTGACCGAACGAAAGACTATATAGCGAAAGAACAGGAAAAAATCGAGCAAATCAACAAGCAAAATAAACCGCTTTTCGAGCGTAAAGCTCAAATTATGCGAGATAATCCGAATTTAATTGAAAAATCAATGGCACAGCTACACCAAGAGCAGTTCAAACGAAATACAGAAAAATGGGAACGAGAGCAGAAAAATAAACAAAAAGACCGCTCATTAAGCCGTGATGATGGGTTAAGTTTGTAGCTAACGCCCTACGCCTTTGGCTTCGGTTGTTCAACCCTTGCCAAACGTGCAAGCAAGTTGCACGCCTGACAAGGGTTCTTGAATTATTTCTGTACAACCCATATAATTTAAAAGCCCACAGAGCGGGAACTCTGTGAGCTTTAAGGTTATGATCTGCTACATTCCAATGGTTGCAGTACTGCCCTTGAGCAGTAGGCATAGCAGAATTACGATTAGAAACATAATTAAACGTTTCATTTTTCGCTCCTTGTTGATGTTAATCACAAGGTTCTGCGAGCAGCCCCACTAGCAGCCACTGGTGGGACTGCCAGCAGACCCACCTAGCTCAAGGGCTGATTTCTCAACCCCCGAACATTCTTTGATTATACCGCTTTTTTCTCAATTTTCACTAACTCACAATTATCAATCTTGTACAAGGGTTCAACAACCGAAGGGCGTTAGCTTTACTTTTTATATCGCTCTAAGATAGGAATGTCCTCATATTTGCTATTTATACTCATTATTTCTTCTGAAAGAGTTTTGAAATCAATATCATCAGGAGAACTGTCATAAATAAAATTATGAATTTCTCCTAGTCTTAATTCATCATCAGAAAATGGAGCTTGTGGATCAATTCTTAATGTTAATGTTGCTTGAGCTTCAGCAACTAAATGAATTAAGCTATCTTTTTGCATTAAAGTACACATAATCTAGTTATCCCTTATTTTTACTAATTCACACTCAACGATTTTGTAACCACGCTTTTTCAGTTCATCTGAAAAGGTTTTCTTTGAACCCAGTTTTGATTTGTTACTTTCGTTACTGGCAAGAAAAATCCAATAAAACAGCAAATCTTCATTCGGCACATCTTCGAGTTTTTTGTAAAAATCTTCTAAGATTTTTAGACAGTCTTTTACCCATTCTCCGTACTCGTGATTACTCATTCGTGGATCTTGTCGATTTAATGTTACAAACTTCCCGTACTTATTTTTATGCGGAAATGCCGGGCGTTTTTTCACTGGTTTTTCGTATGTAATACTAAACTCAATACCTGTAACTTTTCGCCCTTTTTTTATTGGCTCATACTCAACAAAGAGATCTGATTTTTCGTTAATTTCAGACAATGCTGGAGTTAATACACGCTGGTTTAAATTGTTATAGCGATCATATTTATCTTCCAGTTGTAACCACTTTTTCAAATCTTCCACTGAAATATAACGATCACCCAATCGCTTATACTGCGTAAATAACTCATATAAGCGAATAGCGTGAACACTGGAGAAGCCAGAGATATGATTTAACTGATATTGCGTAAATTGCCCTTTTAACTGCGTTAAATAAGGCATAATTTCATTGGTTAGGGCTATTTTAAATCGCCCCTCTTTCTTGAAATACGTTTGAGACGACACCCATCTAAATTTAGTAACGTGCCTTTCATCTTCCGTCTTTACCCAACGTTCAGAAATACGCTCAATCGCTGATTTTATTTGTGTGTACGCCCTATCTGCGTTCACCTCAGGGAATTGATTTACAAATTCAGACACCGAAAACTCAAACACTTGCTTATCGCTTTTCGGGTTCATTGTTCCAATCGTTAAAGCTAACAATCTCATTTCGTCCAATGTAAGACGGTAAGTCGCCTCGATTAGACTATTTGCCTTTACCACCGTTAAATCATTTGCCATATTCAATAACCTACATTTTAAAAAATATGTAGCAGTATATCACAATGAACTACAAAAAAAAACACTTGAAGTTCATAACGACAAATTTGTAGTCGTGAAACGACAAATTTGTAGTCGTGAAACGACAAATTTGTAGTCGTAAACGACAAATTTGTAGTCTTTAAAATCTCGCAACCCTTGCAAATAAAGGCTCTAGCCTATCCGAAAACAAGATAAAATATAAAATATAAAAATAGAGCCTTTCGGCTCTTTTTGGGCTTTCAGCCCTAATTTTTTCTTTTTTCAGGATTAAAAATTACAAAACCTTTACAGAGCAAGTAAACTTGTTTGCTTGTTCTGCAAGGGTTCAGCAACCGAAGCCGTTAGGCGTAGGGCGGTAGCCTATAAAAGCCATTTAATTTTATCTTTAAACTTCCGTTTAAACGCTTTGAATGGGTGTCTTTTATCGTACTCTGCAATTCTTTTTTGCATTCTTTCGTTTGCTTTGTGATCGGCAAATTTTGAATAAGATTTTTCCATCTCATCTAACATTCTATCAATCCGTTTTTTATGTTGCCATTTCAGGTAAACATAAACACTTATAGCAATAAAAGACAATATCAATACATTGTAAAAAATGATTGTTACTATTTCACTCACAGTTATTTTTTACCTTTTGCAATTTCTTCATTGATGAATGCTATCAACTCATCAAATTTCTTGTCATCATTGATGAATTTTCGTAGCTGTTCAGCCGATACTAAAGGAAATTCGCCACGTTCAACAAAAGAATGTAAAGCGTAAGCACCTAACAAAACTTTGTAATGCGTGGCTTTTTTACGCTTTTCTGCTTGTTCTTTTGACTTGATCGCACGAATTTTCGCTTTGATTTCGTCTTGTTTGCGTTGTAAATCTGCTTGTTGCTGTTCTAGCTTTTCGATTTTGCTTGCCATTGATAGCCCCTTGTTTGTTGGTTTTATATTTCCCTTATTTTATTTAGTCAGTGCTAGGCTTGCAAGCGTTCTATTCATTACGTTAAAATAACGTAATGCTCACTTCCTAGTTTCTTTGCTAAAGCAAGAGAAACTACCGTTCGCAAGCGTACCGCTTGACCGTTTTCACAAAACTCAAACAAATATGGCGATATATCAC
>NZ_MLHJ01000096.1 GCF_001998965.1 Rodentibacter rarus | reverse complement strand
ATAGTACAAGGCGTTAAAGTAGAGTAAAACGTGCGGTATTATGTAGCAAATGCACAAAACAGAAATTTTAACCAAAACGTAGGGACACACTGCGTGTGTCCGTTATAAAATCAAATTATTTCAATAGCTTAAAATTCGGACACACGCAGTGTGTCCCTACAAGATAACAAAAAACAACGTTGTGCAACTGCTGCATAATACCGAAATTTTTGACCGCACTTTTTAAATATCTCAGATAAATTCAATCTAATGATCGATTACTTTTTATTGAGCCACGCCATATAGTCGGCCGTTCCTTCGGCAACGGATTTAAACTCGCCTTTGTAACCGGCGGCGCGTAATGCGGTTAAATCCGCCTGAGTAAAGGTTTGATAGCGGGATTTGAGATGATCAGGGAAAGGAATGGTTTCAATCTGTCCTTTACCGTGGAATTTGATCACCGCTTGGGCAACCGCTTGGAAGGATTCCGCAAGGCCCGTCCCAAGATTGTAAATACCGGAAATGCCATTTTGCCATGCCCAAATATTGACTTTCGCCACATCTTCCACATAAACAAAATCACGCAAAAAGTTTTCTGAGCCGGCAAATAATTTCGGATTCTCCCCTTTCAACATTTGATTATTGAGGTGGAATGCCACACTGGCCATTGAGCCTTTATGTTGCTCTCTTGGCCCATACACATTGAAATATTTGAACCCACAAACCGGTGAGTCTGCTGTCGGTAAAACTTTTCTCACATATTCATCAAATAAGAATTTTGAGTAGCCGTAGGCATTAAGCGGGCTTTCAAATTCTCGTTTTTCAATAAAATTCTCGGTACGTCCGCCATAAGTGGCGGCACTGGAGGCATAAAAAAACGGAATTTGGCGATCTAGGCAATAATGCAATAATTCTTTCGAATATTCATAATTGTTTTGCATTAAATATTTGCCATCCCATTCCGTGGTAGCAGAACAAGCACCCTCATGGAAAACCGCATCAATTTCACCAAAATCATCACCGGCAATGATGGATGCGATAAAATCTTCTTTGTCGCAGTAATCGGCAATATCTAAATCCACCAAATTAATAAATTTCGTCCCATCTTTTAAATTATCGACGACTAAAATATCTTTACGTCCCATTTCATTTAATGCTTTGACAATGTTGCTGCCAATCATGCCGGCGCCACCGGTTACAATAATCATAATCTTATCCTTTTTTAGATGTATAAATGTGTTGTCATTGTAATGGATTTTCAGAATAAGGTAAAAGCCACACGGCGCTTAACTTAAAAATTCACTGAAAAATAACCGCACTTTTAACCCCCAATAACTCGTCCAGCCGGTTGTCGCAAGACTCATTTTTCCTTTATTTAAAATGATGATCGTAGGGGTGACATTCACTTGCCATTTTTGTGCGATGATCCCTTGGGGATCATTGACTGTGGTGAAGCGATAATTGTGTTGGGTTAAATAATCTTCAATTTCTTTTTCATCGCCTGAACGTAAGGCTATCGAAACCACCGAGTACCCTTCTTTTGCCAGATCATTGATGGCAGGTGAGGTATATCGACAATAACCGCACCAAGTTCCCCAAAAATAAATCAATGTGGGTTTATCTTGGACGATTTGTGGGAGGAAAAAACCATTACCCTGTAAATCATAGAGTGCCGTTGCATTGATTTCAGGCGGAATTTCAGGTTGACGTATAACATCTAAAAGATGACTGACGATAATGAAGGTAAATAGGAGTGAAACGCTATTTTTGAGTAAGGCGGTGAATTTCATAATCGGCTCGATAAAAAAGAATAGCGATAATTTATCATAAAAGTGCGGTCAATTTTCAGCATATTTTGTTATCATAGCCCGACAAAATTTTCATTATTAAGGAGAAGAAAAATGGACAGCAAAACCCTAGCAAAATATATCGACCACACCACATTGACCGCTGAAAAAAACGAGCAAGATATTTTAACACTCTGTGATGAAGCCATAAAATATGGTTTTTATTCTGTGTGTATCAACTCGGGATATATCCCTTTAGCAAAAGAAAAATTGGCAGGAACGGCAGTGAAAATTTGTACTGTTGTGGGTTTTCCCCTTGGGGCTAATCTCACCTCGGTAAAAGCCTTTGAAACACAAGAAGCCATCAAAGCCGGGGCGAATGAAATTGATATGGTGATTAATGTAGGGTGGATTAAATCGAACCAATGGCAAGCGGTAAAAGAAGATATCCAAGCAGTATTGAAGGCTTGTAATACTGTGCCTTTGAAGGTCATTTTAGAAACCTGCCTACTCACCAAAGATGAAATTGTTAAAGCCTGTGAAATTTGTAAAGAAATAGGTGTGGCTTTTGTCAAAACTTCTACCGGGTTTAATAAAGGCGGCGCAACAGTGGAAGATGTGGCGTTAATGAAAAAAACGGTGGGGCATATCGGCGTAAAAGCTTCCGGTGGTGTGCGTGATACCGCCACGGCTTTGGCGATGATTGAAGCCGGTGCAACACGAATTGGTGCAAGTGCCGGTATTGCGATTATTGGTGAGGAAAATCATACAGAAAGTGATTATTAAACCATAAAAATAGCGAGCATTAGCTCGCTATTTTCTCTTCTTTTTTTACCTCATCCCACAATACATCCATTTCGATTAAAGAAAGTGCGGTCAATTCTTTTCCCATTTCCTTAGCTTTTTGTTCAACCTTACGGAAACGTTGTTCAAACTTATGATTTGCTTTGCGTAAGCTTTCTTCAGCATTGCATTTTAAGTGGCGGGATAAATTAACGGTGGCAAAGAACAAATCGCCGATTTCTTCTTCAATACTTTCCTTATTTTGTGGATTTTTATTTACTTCCTCTTTCACTTCTTGCAATTCTTCTTCAATTTTTTCAAAAACAGGAGAAATTTCAGTCCAGTCGAAACCTATTTTTGAACATTGTTTCTGCAATTTTTGCGCTCTCATTAATGCAGGAAAGGCAGAGGGAATTTCATCTAAAATGGATTGGTTTTGTGTTTTGGATTTTTCTAAGGCTTTAATGCTATTCCAGCGGGCAAGGGCTTCCTCTTCATTTCCGGCTGTCGCATCGGAAAAAACGTGTGGATGACGGCGAATAATTTTTTCAGCAATGTCATTTAACACATCATCAAAATTAAAATAGTTATCTTCCGAGGCTAGCTGACTAAAAAAAACGACTTGGAGAAGTAAATCACCCAATTCTTCACGTAAATTGCGGATATCTTTTTTTTGAATGGCATCAACTACTTCATAGGTTTCTTCAATAAGACAAGGGATCATTGATTCATAATTTTGTTTTAAATCCCAAGGGCAACCGTTCTTCGGATGACGAAGCTGAGCAATTAATTTGATAAAGTCTTGAATTGAATGTGACATAAATAAACCTCTAAATAAAAACTGAATTAGTATAAAGTTTATCTATGAAAAAATGAAATGTATTTGATGGCAGCCGCGGAGAAGATCTCATGCTGCCATCCAGTTTGAAACGTAAAAATCAGGATTTAATAAAATGCGCTATAGACCATACAACGTTTACAACAAAAGTATATTCTAGTTTTCAAACAACTCCACGCTCAGCACTCCCTCTTCTGTTTTTAGTAATGTGTAAATGTCTTTAATCATCGTACTATCAATAGCAAAACATCGAATTTGGACACGAATTTCATTATTCGCTAAATCTTTGACAGAAAGGTTTTCAATGCGGTAGTCATTTTGAATTAATAAATCCGTGATTACAGCAAGAGAAGCCGATGAGCTGAGATGGATGATAATTTTGGTTTTCTTTTTACGTCCTTTACGGCGCACCAAACGTTGCACCATTGGGCTGAAACGCACGGCAACCAAAATCATTGCGGTGGCAATAAGTGCATCAAAAATAAAGCCTGCCCCGGTTGCAATGCCGATACCGGCTGCTGCCCAAATGATCGCTGCTGTGGTTAAACCTGAAATCGCATCATTCTTTTTATGTAAAATCACTCCTGCGCCAAGAAAACCGATTCCACTAATTACCTGTGCAGCAAGGCGCATCGGATCGGTACGAATATTTTCTGACACCTGTGCATAATGTTCGGCAGCTTGGATGGAAACCATCGTTAATACACAAGTGGTAATCGCAATAATCGAACAGGTTTTAATGCCAACAGGTTTGTGTTTTAATTCACGCTCTAAACCGATAATGCTCCCCAAAAGCAAGGCTAAAAACATTTTACCGAGGATAATCAAATGATGAGAGCTTAAAAGTGCGGTCAAAATGAGGGATGAATTTTCCATAGCGCTATTTTCCTAATAAAATCAGGTAGAAATTCTAATGGGTTGAGAAATGAAAATACAATTAATTTTACAATCTTTTACGTTTAGTTTATCGCCTTTCATATTGAAATTGAGTAGAATTAGCCACCTTTAATATGAATAACGTAGAGATAAATTTATGCAAAATTCAACCCGAAATATTGGCTTTGTAAGTCTGGGTTGTCCAAAAAACTTGGTGGATTCCGAGCGGATTCTCACGGAACTTCGCACGGAAGGTTATAACATTGTGCCAAGTTATGAAAATGTGGATTTGGTGATTGTCAATACTTGCGGTTTTATTGACAGTGCGGTGCAAGAATCCCTAGAAGCTATCGGTGAAGCATTGGAAGAAAATGGTCGGGTGATTGTCACCGGTTGTTTAGGGGCAAAGGAAGATCGTATTCGTGAGGTGCATCCAAAAGTATTAGAAGTGACAGGTCCTCATAGTTATGAAGCGGTGATGGAACAAGTACATAAATATGTGCCAAAACCTTCTCATAACCCTTACACCAGCCTTGTGCCAAAACAAGGGGTGAAACTCACACCAAAACATTATGCTTATTTGAAGATTTCCGAAGGTTGTGATCATCGTTGTACTTTCTGCATTATTCCTTCTATGCGTGGCGATTTAGAAAGTCGTTCTATTACCCAAGTATTGGAGGAAGCCAAACGTTTGGCAGAAGCAGGGGTGAAGGAATTATTAGTGGTATCGCAAGATACTTCCGCCTATTCCATGGATTTAAAACGCCAAGAGGGAGGCGTGAAAACCGCATTTTGGAACGGTATGCCGATTAAAAATGATTTGATGACGCTTTGCCGACAGCTGGGAAAACTCGGTATTTGGGTGCGTTTGCATTATGTTTATCCCTATCCCCATGTAGATGATTTAATTCCACTGATGGCAGATGGTACGCTATTGCCTTATTTAGATATTCCTTTACAACACGCCAGCCCAAAAATTCTCAAAGCAATGAAAAGACCAGGCAGTATTGACCGCACTTTAGAGCGAATTAAAAAATGGCGTGAAGTTTGCCCGGATTTGACCTTGCGTTCCACCTTTATTGTGGGTTTTCCGGGGGAAACGGAAGAAGATTTTGAATTATTACTCAACTTCTTAAAAGAGGCACAGCTTGATCGTGTGGGCTGTTTTAAATTTAGCCCGGTAGAAGGTGCACCTGCAACGGAGATGGCTGATCAAGTGCCGGAAGAAATAAAAGAAGAACGCTACCATCGTTTTATGCAATTACAACAAGAAATTTCAGCCAATCGATTGAAACAAAAAGTCGGCAAAACCTTAGAGGTGTTGGTGGACGAAGTTGATGAAGAAGGCATTATCGGGCGCTCACAAGCAGATGCACCGGAAATTGATGGCTTAGTTTATGTAGATAACCCAAACGGCATTGATGTGAAAATCGGTGACATCATAAAAGTAACTATTATCCAATCAGATGAATACGATCTGTGGGGTGTTTGTTAATAACAAAATAAGAAGGAAAATAAAATGTCTGAGGTAAAAAAACCGAGTGTGTTACGCTTTGAAAAAGAAGTAGCGGCGAAAAACTATGAAGCGGCGTGTGTGGAACTACTTGATATTCTAGGTAAAATTGATGCCAATTTTGGCGATATTCAAGATATCGAAATTGATTTTCCACCACAACTTGAAAATCTGACGAAAGATAAAAATATCTATTTTTCCACCCGTATGGCTGTCGCCATCACGCAATTATTTATTGATCCGAAATTAGATATTACCCTCTCAGGCGCACAACGTTTTCTCGTTTTACAACGTTGGTTAAATATGATTTTTGCTTCCTCGCCTTTTGTGAATGCAGATCATATTTTGCAAACCTATAATCGTAATCCAGCCCCTCAAAATCCGTTAGATATTCATTTGGATACATCCACGAAATCTTCGTTAATTAAATTCTGTATTCTCTATTTACCGGAATCCAATGTTAATCTTAATTTAGATGCTTTATGGGATCTTGATCAGGATCTTTGTGCCTCACTTTGCTTTGCACTGCAATCACCACGGTTTATTGCGACACAACAGGCATTTAGTAAACGTGGTGCACTGTTACAATGGTTCCCGGAAAAATTAGCGCAAATTGAAAATCTCAATAACCTACCTAGTGGAATTTCTCACGATGTCTATATGCATTGTAGCTATGATATCGCTGGCAATAAACACGATGTCAAACGAGCATTAAATCAAGTGATCCGCCGTCATCTTCTTTCATCGGGTTGGGAAGATCGTGATGTGAGCAAATTAGGTGAGCGTAATGGTAAACCGGTGATGGTCGTGCTTTTAGAGCATTTCCACTCCGCACATTCTATTTATCGTACCCATTCCACTTCTATGATTGCCGCACGTGAGCGTTTTCATTTAATCGGTATTGGTGGCGAAGCCGTAGATGACGCAGGCAGAGCTGTATTTGATGAATTCCATTTAACCAAAGGTAATAATATCCTCGAAAAATTGATGTTTTTAAAATCAATTTGTGATGAAAACGGTGCAGCGATATTTTATATGCCAAGTATTGGTATGGATCTTACAACGATCTTTGCAAGTAATACCCGTCTTGCGCCCATTCAAGTTATTGCATTAGGACACCCTGCCACAACCCATTCGGACTTTATTGAATATGTGATTGTGGAAGACGATTATGTGGGGTCAGAGGAATGCTTCAGTGAAACCTTATTGCGTTTACCAAAAGATGCCCTTCCTTATGTACCGTCCGCCCTTGCACCACAGAATGTAGAATATCGTCTGCGTGCAAATCCGGAAGTGGTCAATATTGGGATCGCCTCGACCACAATGAAATTAAACCCATATTTCTTGGAAGCCTTAAAGGCCATTCGTGATCGTGCCAAAGTGAAAGTGCATTTCCACTTTGCATTGGGTCAATCCAGCGGCATTACCCACCCTTATGTGGAACGTTTTATTAAATCTTACTTGGGAGATGATGCCACGGCACACCCACATTCACCTTATCATCAATACCTTCAAATTTTGCATAACTGCGATATGATGGTAAACCCATTCCCATTTGGAAACACGAACGGAATCATTGATATGGTTACCCTCGGTTTAGTGGGCATCTGTAAAACCGGCCCTGAAGTACACGAACATATTGATGAAGGCTTATTCAAACGTTTAGGTTTACCTGAATGGTTAATTGCC
Organism: Rodentibacter rarus; assembly: GCF_001998965.1. Taxonomy (GTDB): domain Bacteria; phylum Pseudomonadota; class Gammaproteobacteria; order Enterobacterales; family Pasteurellaceae; genus Rodentibacter; species Rodentibacter rarus. Next base: position 6,070 of record NZ_MLHJ01000096.1, on the reverse strand, counting down.
CATACGGTGGATGAATATGTAGAAAGAGCCATTCGTTTAGCCGAAAATCACGAAGAACGCTTGGCTTTACGTCGTCATATTATTGAAAATAACGGCTTAAAAACCCTCTTTACCGGTGATCCAAGCCCAATGGGAAAAGTTTTATTGGAAAAATTAAACGAGTGGAAAGCGGTAAATTTACCGGAAAAACCGAAGAAAAAACCAACAAAGAAAACAGCTGTGAAAAAAGCAACGGAAACGAAAAATACAGTGAAGAAAAGTGCGGTCAAATCCGAGACAAAATCTACGGTAAAAAAATCCGTGAAGAAAACCACGAAAAAAACGGAAAAATAGCTGAAAATCCCCGAAAGGGGATTTTTTCTTGAATAAAAATCAATGAATGAATAAATTTATTGATATTCATCACAAAAAACTTGATTTTGATCACACTATCTTGTAATTAATAGCTCCATTCAAACACAACATTAACAAAGGAAAATACTATGAAAAACGTCGGTTTTATCGGATGGCGCGGAATGGTCGGTTCCGTATTAATGGATCGTATGGTGCAAGAAAATGATTTTGCAAACATCAATCCTGTTTTTTTCACCACCTCTCAAGCCGGGCAAAAAGCCCCGGTCTTTGCAGGCAAAGAGGCGGGCGAACTCAAAAATGCCTTCGATATTGAGGAGCTCAAAAAATTAGACATTATCGTCACCTGCCAGGGCGGCGATTACACCAACGAAGTCTATCCAAAATTAAAAGCAACAGGTTGGAATGGCTATTGGGTGGATGCGGCTTCCGCATTGCGTATGGAAAAAGATGCCATTATCGTGCTTGATCCGGTCAATCAAAATGTAATTGACGAAGGCTTAAAAAACGGCATTAAAACCTTCGTAGGCGGAAACTGTACAGTGAGCCTTATGCTGATGGCAATTGGCGGATTATTTGAACGTGATTTGGTGGAATGGGTCTCTGTGGCAACCTACCAAGCCGCATCCGGCGCAGGTGCAAAAAATATGCGTGAATTGCTTTCCCAAATGGGTTTATTGCGTGATGCAGTGAAAGAGGAATTAGCCAACCCGGCGTCTTCCATTTTAGATATTGAACGCAAAGTGACGGCAGAAATGCGTTCCGCCGATTTCCCAACAGAAAACTTTGGTGCGGCACTGGGCGGTAGCCTCATCCCTTGGATCGACAAATTATTACCGGAAACCGGACAAACCAAAGAAGAATGGAAAGGCTACGCCGAAACCAATAAAATTCTTGGCTTAAGCGACAACCCAATTCCGGTTGATGGTTTATGTGTGCGTATCGGTGCATTACGTTGCCACAGCCAAGCCTTCACCATCAAACTGAAAAAAGATTTACCGTTAGCGGAAATCGAACAAATCATTGCTTCTCACAATGAATGGGTGAAAGTGATTCCAAACGACAAAGAAACCACATTAAAAGAACTCACCCCGGCGAAAGTGACCGGAACATTAAGTGTGCCAGTCGGACGTTTACGCAAACTCGCCATGGGCGGTGAATACCTCGCTGCCTTCACCGTGGGCGACCAACTCCTATGGGGGGCTGCTGAACCGGTTCGCCGTATTTTGAAACAGTTGGTGGGGTAGGTTTTACTCGCTAATGTAAAAACGGTCGGTTGTTTAACAGAACAACCGACCGTTTGTTATTTACTCCTTCTTCATTTCTTTTTCATTAGTTTCACGACATTTATCGCAACCTTTCTGGCTACCAAAATCACAGGCAGAACCAAAATAACCTTTGGCTTTTGTCTGATCTTCCGTTTTCTCACCTAATTTTAGCCAAAATTCAGGATCACGGTTGCTATTCATTTCAGCCTCTAAAATTGCCACTCGTTCTTGGTATTCTTTCGGAATATCCATAGTCAGAATCTCGACTTTTAATTCATCAAGAGATAACTCTTCTAGAATCTTCTTTAGTGTTTTGTTTTGTACAGGTGAATGTCTCTCCGCTAATAACTGCTGGGCTTTAGCTTCGTTTTTCTCCGTACCAATCCCTAACAAATAGAAAATGGCTAATTGTTTATAAGTATCCTCAAATAAAAAATTGATATTTTTCGTAACCAGCATGGATAGATCAACGGCTGCCACATTTAACGCTTTTGCCCGTTGATAAGTTTGTAACGACCAATCAAAGGCTTTCTCCCAGTTTTGTTTTACCCCGATTCCTTCTCGATACATTATGGATAATGAGGACATTGCGTCAAAATAACCTGCCTTGGCTGATTTTTCTACCAGCATCGCTGCGGTGAGTTCATCATTTTCCAAATAAGAAACAGCTAAATTATAATCAGCTTTAGCATCACCTAAGGCTGAGGCTTTTTCTAACAAGGCTTTTTTATCGGATTTGTTTTCCTCGAGAGCCGCCAATTCCACATAAGCATGAGCCATTTTCTGCTCGGCGGCTTTTTCATACCATTTTTTCGCTAATGTATTATTCTCATTCTCCTGATAAAACTCAGCCAATCCGTATTGAGCGACAGCATAGCCTTTTTCTGCCAACACTCTCAATCTCTCGGGGGCGATTTCTTTTTCTTCGGAATCGGATAATTTAAATGTGCCACCATAATAATCACGTTGAATTTGTTTTTCCAACTGACGAACCTCAGCTTGCTCAGGATAATACTGGGTAAAATAAACCCCAGCCCCAATACCTGAGGCTAAAACGAAGCCGCAAAGTAATAAATTTTTGATTTTCATTTATATCCCTTCCTCTAACATTGCCAACACTTCACACCCGTCCTGATTTCCACCCTTACAGGCTTGGCTTGCCCAATATTTTGCTTTCGAAATATCTTGTTTAACGCCTAGCCCAAGCCTATACATAATCCCCAAATTAGTTTGAGCCATAGCCTCCCCTTGCTCCGCTGCCAAGGTGTACCATTTCACCGCTTGGTGATAATCTTGCTTCACACCTTCTCCGTTGTTATACATCACCCCCAAATTATGTTGAGCCATAGCCTCTCCTTGCTCCGCTGCTAAGGTGTACCATTTCACCGCTTGGTGATAATCTTGCTTCACGCCTTCTCCGTTGTTATACATCACCCCCAAATTATGTTGAGCTATAGCCTCCCCTTGCTCCGCGGCTAAGGTGTACCATTTCACCGCTTGGTGATAATCTTGTTTCACACCTTCTCCGTTGTTATACATCACCCCTAAATTATATTGAGCCTTTGCATCCCCTTGCTCTGCGGCTAAGGTGAACCACTTCACTGCTTGGTGATAATCTTGCTTCACGCCTAGTCCGTTGTTATACATCAGCCCCAAATTAAATTGAGCCGATGCAAACCCTTGCTCTGCCAAAGGCTTCCAAAGATTGTAAGCGGTTTGATAATCGCCTTTTTCTGTAGCTTCAAATCCTTGGTTAAACTGACTTTCATTGTCCGCATAAACCACAGGGCTAATGGTGGCAGTAGAAAACGCAAAAAGTGCGGTGAAAAATAGGGTGTTTTTTTTCAGTTTCATTTTGAGTCTCATAATATATTGAAAGTGATATAACTATTTTGATTAACTAATATTGGGGAATAAGGTAAAAAATCTTTAACGACTTCAGCATGTGGATGGCGATAATTCGCATAATTCGGATCGGCAGAAAAAACAGAAATGCAAGGCTGGATTTTATCTGCCAAACCTTTATGCCAATTATTTCTAGAACCGTGATGAAGTACTTGGAAACAAAAAATATTTTGAATCCGTTTATCGCCCAAAGTTAATTTTAAATGTTCAAATTGAGAAGGTTTGTTTAATGAACCATCTCCTGTGTATAAAATACTATTACGATAACTGATTTTTTGGTTATGTCCTGAAAATAAATCATAAAATGTCTCTTCTTCCCTTACACCTTTTGCTTTTGAATAAATCCCTTCTGATTTTCGATCTTCAAATAACGAAATATGCTGAAAATATTTTATTTGTGCTGCTTGCTTTATGTTTTCAATATATCCAACATACAAGAAAAGCGAAATAACATTTCTATCTTTACTATTTTTCTTTCCTTTACTATCAGTGCGAACAAAATATTTATCACAAATCGCTTTTAATTTATTTATTTCTGCTTTGCCATACTGTTGGAGTTGCGTGATTTTCTCGATTTCTTCTTGATATTGTTTAAAATCACTTGGGTATTTTTTCAATTCTGAAAGGGGAGCATTATAAAAAATAAATTCAACGACATTATGATGAAGATAGCCATACCCTTTTAACAGCTTCACTTTATTATGGTGAATTGCTTTTTCATTCAAATCTTGAAATTCTATTCTTCCTTGCCTATCAGGATTAAGAGGAAAATCAATATCTTCCGTCTCAGGTAATAATAAAATTTGTCCTTCCTCTGAGAATGAATCAGAAAAATTTTCTAAAATATATACAGTTGGGTTCAGATAAAAACGAAATAGCGAGCTGTTAAAACGAATATTTGCCATATCAGCTAAAATAAGGCGTTTCCACAATGGAAAATAGGGAATGACTAAACGTTTGACTTTCTTTCCCAATAGTAAATTGCCTAAACCACTAATATGATCTTCATCAAAATGGGAAATCACTAATAAATCAATCGGCTCATTATCTTTCAATTCCGACCGCATTTTAGAAATAGAATGGTTTAAATATTGTCGGGCGGATTTCACCGCCCCACAATCATAAACCCAGTTAAACTTTTCGCTATTATTGTTAGAAACTGAACCGCTTGAAAATAGCCCTTGCCCCACACCCCAGAAGGTACACTCTATTTCCAGCATACTATTTCCCCTCATTCAATATACGATAAACATCACAGCCATTTTGATTGCCATTATCACAGCCTTTACCTACCCAATATTTTGCTTTTTGCCTCTCTTGCTTAACCCCTTGACCGAGTCCATACATTATCCCCAAATTAGTTTGAGCCTTTGAAACCCCTTGCTCAGCAGCTAGGGTGTACCATTTCACCGCTTGGTGATAATCCTGTTTTACGCCTCGTCCGTTTTCATACATCACCCCCAAAACAAATTGAGCATATGCATCCCCTTGCTCTGCCGCTAGGGTGTACCATTTCACCGCTTGGTGATAATCCTGTTTCACGCCTCGTCCGTTTTCATACATCAGCCCCAAATTAAATTGAGCCTTTGCATTCCCTTGCTCTGCGGCCAAGCGGTACCATTTCACCGCTTGGTGGTTATCTTGTTTCACGGCTTCTCCTTTGCTATACATCACCCCCACATTAAATTGAGCCTCTGCATCCCCTTGCTCTGCCGCGAGGGTGTACCATTTCACCGCTTGGTGGTAATCCTGTTTTACGCCTTCTCCGTTGTAATATGCATTGCCTAAATTAAATTGAGCCGATGCATCCCCTTGCTCAGCGGCTAGGGTGTACCACTTCACGGCTTGGTAATAATCTTGTTTTACGCCTTCTCCGTTGTAATATGCATTGCCCAAATTAAATTGAGCCTTTGTTTCCCCTTGCTCAGCGGCTAGGGTGTACCACTTCACGGCTTGGTGATAATCCTGTTTTACGCCTTCTCCGTTGTAATATGCATTGCCCAAATTAAATTGAGCCTTTGTTTCCCCTTGCTCAGCGGCTAGGGTGAACCATTTCACCGCTTCGGTCTTATCTTGTTTCACACCTTTTCCGTTGTCATACATCACCCCCAAATTAAATTGAGCCGTTGCATTTCCTTGCTCTGCTAAAGGCTTCCAAAGATTATAAGCGGTTTGATAATCACCTTTTTTGTATGCTTCAGCGCCTTGCTTAGCTTGGCTTGCATTATCTGCATAAGCCAACGGGCTAAGCGTTGCGGTGGAAAAAGCAAAAAGTGCGGTGAAAAATAGGGTGGTTTTGTTGAATTTCATTGGATTTTCCTCTTTGGTTAAATTGTTGAATTGGTTAAAAAATGATTATAAGTTGTTTTTTTTTTGCGCAATATTTTATACTTTAGCCTTCATTAATTGATTTAAACTTGGGCGATATTGGCATAAAAAGTCGGAGGAAAAGGAAGGCTGAACTTAGCACAATTAGTGATATAATGCGCCCATTCCATTCTTTTAAGTGCGGTCGTTTTTGACTGATTTTTCCGGTATTATGCAGC
>NZ_MLHJ01000095.1 GCF_001998965.1 Rodentibacter rarus | reverse complement strand
CTTTCTCTTCTCTTTTATGGCGTATTTGCTATGACTTTTTTTAAATCCTAAAATTTTCTCTTTCCTTGCTTTTTGTTTTATGGTTTTTAGTTTTTTTATACTGAGTATCATCAATAATAATATTATTATGACAATAATTAAAAAATTCATTTTTTAAATCCTTGGTAGTTTTAGCTCTTTACGCTTTATCTGATTATAGTAGAGATTTACATCTTTTGCATAGTTATATCTAATTTTTACTCTTTTATTATTGTTTTTGCTTCCTGCATTATAAACTCCAACAGCAAGCCATTTTCTACCATATCTTTTAAAATTCTCATTTAATATATATCCACCGACTGAAATATTAAAACAGGGGTATTTTATAAGGTTATTTACACTTATTGAGGGGAAAATAGGTTTTAGCCTTTTGATGTTTGATGTATTGATTTGCATTATTCCAATATCTCTTGAACCATCGTTATTTTTCCCGATAGCGTTTACATTGTATCGTGATTCTTTCCACGCTATAGCTCTTAAATAATCGGGATCAAAGTTATAGTATCGCCCCACCTTTTCAAAGCAATTAGCCTGAGAATAAACAGGGAATAATAGAAATAGAGCATATTTTATCAATTTCATTATTTTTGCCTTGTGATTTTTCTTTAATTTTACACACAAAAAATTATTTTTAATTATCTTTTTATCTTTGGGGCTTCCCCTCCCTTTGGTCGGGTCGGGCTTGCATTTTTTATGGCCGCAAGCAGCCATAAAAAAACTCAACCACCGCAAGCGGTGTTTTCGCCTATCGGTGCTAATCCCTAAGCTAGATTAAGCATACATTCGCGATTATTTGGGTAAAGTTAATTTAGATAATAACTATCCATTTAACAAGTTTTATTTTACAGCTGATACCTATTTTTTTATATTTTTTACACACCTAACGCAAATATAAAATTTGCATTTATTTCCTTTAATATCAAGTATCTATGAAATTATGATTAAAATTTAATCATTTATTTCTATCTCTATATAGTGCTTTATAGATGATATACAGTGCTTATTGAAAAATAAAGAATTTTTTGTTGAAAAAATGAATTTGTCACCATATAGTGCTATATGGCACTGTGTAGTGCTGTTTTTTGTTTAAAAAATAACCGAGTTTAATGCTTATGGAAAATTCAAATACTTTAATGAATCGTGTAACTATTCGTGTTCCTTTTTCTATTTTAGAGATTATAGATCGTATTTTATCGCATCGTCTTGGTGATGGTGAAGCTAATGCAACGAGAAGCAGTATTGCACTTGAGTTATTAAAACTTGGTGCAAGAATTGAAAAGAAAAAATTAGACAATATTGAAACCGGAGGTAATCCGTTTGATAATCGTTTAGAAGAGCAACTTTCTTTTATTGCTAATTCAATTATAAGAACGAGCTTACAAGTTGAAAGATTTTCTAGTGTTTTTTTTGAACTGAATAAAGTTTCACCGGATTTATTTAATAGAATAGTCGGTGAGGTAAAGCTCTCTGAAAAGGAAAAAATGTTATTGAAAAGACTTTTTATTGATACAGATTAAAAAAATGTGAGATAGTTCAAATTTCAAGAAAATAACTATTGACAATTTGTTTTTTTTTCTAGAATTTGTGTCGCATTAGTGATAACCGCTAATGCGACTTTTTTTATCAAAAATTAACAAAAGAGGAAAATAAAATGTTTAAAGATTTTATCAAAAAACTTTATTCAAAAATGAAAACAACTGTAACAGTTACAGCAGTTTCTTCAGTGCCGGCTGTTGCGATGGCAGCAGATTTAGCCGCAGGAGCAAAACAAGATGTAAAAGATACTCTTGGTGTTGGTTCTACAGCATGGACTATTTTACTTGTTCTTGAAATTCTTGCGGCAGTTTTCATGTACATTAAAACTAAAAACCTAGCATTATTTGGTGGGATTATTGCTTTAATTTGTCAATGATCTTCCAAA
>NZ_MLHJ01000094.1 GCF_001998965.1 Rodentibacter rarus | reverse complement strand
CTTTCTCTTCTCTTTTATGCTAAAATGATGCTATCTGAAATTTTCTTTATATTTTTTCTTTTGTTCCTTTCCTCTTCAATTAAATTGATTAAATTAATAGATTTTTTAAAGTCATTCATACATTCTAAAAAATAACCTAATTCATTCTTTCCTCTAAAACAAAAGGAAGTGATAGGCTCTTTAAACTCAAAAGCATAAATAACCGCCTCAGCGTATTCTTTAATCTCTAATTTTCTTAATTCAATCATAATTATAACCTCTTATTAGCCCGCCTAAGCGGGCTTTCTATGTTTATGCGGTAAGTTCTAAATTTTTACTTTTTACTTTTGATGAGCCATATTTAGCCCTGATTGTTTCCATAGTCCAAGAGCCACGATTAAAGCTCTTATGTTCTGCCGGTCTGTAATACCATTTTTTCTTCTGACTAGCCCAAAAACAACCTAATGATTTAATCTGATCTTTGTATTCTTTCGTATTACCCGAAAGCCAAATCCAATTTCCGCAAATTTCAATTTCTACGCCTTGCATTTTTAATATTTCAGAAATAACTACTTCTAAATCGGCTGAATAATCATAAGCATTCTTTTCGTCTGTATGCTTAATCTCTTCAAGATTTAAACCTTTTAGAAATTCATAAGCTGAATTAATGATTTTCATCATTTCCACGCCTGCCGGATTGCGATCAGGGTGATATTTTACCGCCATTTTTTTGTAGGCTTTTGATAATTGATCTTTTGTAACTGTACCCTTAAGATCTAGAATATTTAATGCTTGGTTAATGTTCATAATGATAGCCCCTTATAGGTTCTAGTTGATAAGAAATCCCCACTATGTGAGAACCGTTTTAGTTATTCGACCCTTTGCCGTTTAACTGGGGTTATTATACTATATTTTTACAAATAAACAAATATTTATTTGTGAAAATATTTATTTTTTTTTTTATTTGTTAAAATGCCTTTTATTTGCAAATACTATTTTAAATTCCCCCTCAAAAAAAATTGACCGCACTTTGCAGGATTTATCACTGCACAATAGGGGGCTTCGGCTTGGTTAAATGAAACGGTTGTAGCGGTTTTTGTCAAGGTTTGGCGTAGCCAACCCGGAGGGCTTGACCTTGACAAAAAGAAGAGCGGAAACCGTAAAATGCAACCAAGCTGAATCCCCCTGTTCATTGGTTATCTTATATTTTACTTATGGCTTAGGGATTAGCACCGATAGGCGAAAACACCGCTTGCGGTGGTTGAGTTTTTTTATGGCTGTTTGCGGCCATAAAAAAATGCAAGCCCGACCCGACCAAAGGGAGGGGAAGCCCCAAAGTATTCAAAACTATAAAAAATTATTTTGGACATATTCAAAATACCAATTGAATAGTTTTGAATATAGTTATATTATCCTATTCAAATCTGTTAACTTTTGAACAAGGGTATTTTATGAATAAAGAAAATGAAGAATTTTTATTCAAAGGCACAAGTTCAATATGGAAAAGTACAGTATGGGGAGTTCCATATTGGCTATGGCTAATTACGGTGTCTAGCGTATTTGGTTTAGCAACTATATTCATTCTATATCGGCTATTCAGCTACATAATATAAGGGGATATTGTTAAATGGGTGTTAGAACAAGAATGAGAGTTTTTGTCCGAGGCAATTTATCAGGATTAACAGATGAAGATGTGGAATCTTTAACCGATCTAATTTTGAATGCTATCGGATATACACCTAGATTCTTTATGCCAGTATCAGAAATTGATAAATTTGAAAATAGATTCAAAGAAAAGTTTTATAAAATATTCAAGGAATATAAGACTATGACGAGGTACGATTTTTTCCTAATAAAAAAGAAAATTGAATCCGAATCGGTTTTATTAAAAGCATAAATATTAAGTTTTGAATAGGAGAAAAAATGGAAACTGATACCCCTAAACATTCACTTTATATATTTGATAGCCCCAAGCGACAAAAATGCCTTGATGTAAGAAAGATTGTTTCGGTTGAATATACATCTGATAAGACAATGATAGTGAGAACTCTTTCAGAACGTTCTGATTTCGAGATTCCAAATGCCTCTAGACAAAATTATGAAGAGTTAATTTGTTTTTGGCGTTACTGGTGTCAATAAAATTTTAAGTTTTGAATAAAGGAGATGATATGAAAAAAGGATCACACGAATACAAAAAACCTGAACCTGTTTACATCAAAGATGGCGGTTTACCTATAGCTCCAGTGGGAATAATTATAGTTATAAGTGTTCTTTTTCTACTGTTGCTTAGTCTTAAATTTTGAAAAGGAGTACAAATGATATGAAAAATTTCTTAATCCGTTTACTAGGTGGAATAACTAAAACAGAACACTTAGATAAAATAAAAAGTATGAATCAAAATATAGAGTTGAATTATGTAAGCCGATCTAAATTAGATTATGCTTCCACACTATTAAAACGTTGGAATGAATATAGAGGATCAGTAAATACCCTAGCTAAAGAAATATTAAAAAATAATCCAGATTATTTCAAAAATAACTCTTCTCTCTTCTTTGATCTCGTTTTACAAGACTACTACTTTAGACGATTATTTTTTTTACAGCATAAAAAAGATTTTTTTGAAGACGCAGAAGAGAACATAACTAATTTTCATAAAAGATATGAAGGAACACTAGTTAAGGCATTTTGGGAAATGGAGACAAAATTTTTAGAACTAATCTATTCTGATAAGTACCTCAAAGACTGGAACAAAATTTAAGTTTTAAATAAATGAAAAATATGAAAATATGAAAGAATTTATTAAAGATAATATAGGAATTATACTATGGTGTTTTACCATGATATTAATAGGAGGTTTCTTTCAGATAATTAAACAAAAACCAAAACACTTTATCTGCCATGATTCAAACGGAGTAACAATTATAGACAATAAAGTTACAGTTGATGAAGTAAGCTATAACAATGAAATTATAACATATACTAAGACAGATGGAACCAAAGTATCCTTTATTAAGGATAATAACTTATTAAAATGCAAAGAAAAAGAATAGTTAAAACGAGATAAATTAAATGCTAGATATTTACACATCAATAGGAGTGACAACTATTATTATAGGGTTGTTTATTTTTATATTTATACCCACTAAAAAATGGATATTAGATGAATTGGGACTTAAGAATTATAAATTATTAATATCATCTTCTATCTCTCTTATAATTATAGGAATGTTTGTAATAATTATCAGTCTAGTTCATGACTTAATTTCTATTTTAGGTAAAGTATTTTAAAACACTAGGAGAGATAAAATGAAACGAGAAATAGACCATAAAACATTATTTTTATTGTCTATATTAGGTATAATTTTTATTCCCTATGCAATTATATCATTAAAAGGTGAATTAAATGAAAATAGATTAATCTGTCACGATATAAAAGGCTCAATATTAATAAATGAAAAGGTGATTGGTAAAATAGAAAAAGATGAAAAAAACAGGGTTATAAAATATAAAAAGTCTTATTTCTCTAAAATAACAATATACCAAAATGATAATCTTTTTAAGTGTATAGAAACAAGAACTGATGTATATTAACTATAAATAATCTGGTGTATAAATGGCATTAATAGGTTTCGCCCGGGTAAGTACTATCGGGCAAAGTTACGAAGAGCAAGTTAAGCTACTTCAAGATGTAGACTGCATTAAAATTTTCACCGGGAAAAATTCCGGTGCAAAAGGTAAAAACCGTGCAAGATTGGATGAATTGCTTAATTTTGTGCGCGAGGGCGATACTATCGTAGTAACGAAATTAGACCGCCTAGGGCGTAGTACAAGCCAAATATTGAACCTTTACGAAGAGCTTGAAAGCCGTGGTATTGGGTTAAAAAGTCTTGATGGCGTAATTGATACAGAAAAACGCACAGATCCATTCGATAAAGTCAAATTTGTTTTTATGGCAGCTCTAGCCGAAATGGAGCGCAATTTAATTCGAGAACGTACAATGGAAGGTCGTTTAGCGAAAGGCGAAGCAGGAAAAGGAGGGAGACCTAAAGCACTTACAGAAGCCCAAAAAGTCGCATTTAAACGAGATGTAAAAAGAGGATTTACTTTATCTCAACTCGCAAAAAAATACGATATATCAAAAACAACAGCGTATCGAGAAAGAAAATCCTTAGCATAATCTAGGGATTAAGTTAAAGCATAATTCATATATCCTCCTTTGCCGTTTAACTGTGCTTACTATACTATTTTTACAAATAAACAAATATTTATTTGTAAAAACAAATAAATAATTATTTGCTTTTTTTTATTCATTTTTTTCTTCAAATCTAGGGATAATTTCCAACCCTTTGACTTTTCTCTCAAATAAATAACTAAAAATTACTTCAAAAACAAAATCCGGAACCGGACGCGATTTTTCAGTCCCCTCTCTTCGTTGCCAACAATTAATCTGAGATTTAGTCACCGAATAGCCGGATTTAGCCATTAACTCAATAAATGAAGGTATATCATAAGAAAAAGGAGTAAGCCTAAACAGCTTGGCAAAGATTGTATTTTTGTCCATTGTCGTTCCTTATTTGGGATAGCCATAGAAAATAGCTATCCCTTGTTAAAATTACAATAATTGCTTAATATTAGCACAAATTGCTATAAGCAATTCAGTGTCGCCTCTAATTTCTAAAATATTAGCATGTGGCTCAAATTCAATACTTACATCATTTTTAGGTTTGGCATACAACTTTCCATTATATCCCTCCTTAAAAGGTATGAATTTCTTAAATAGCTCAATTCTGTACTTCTCATTTTCTTTATTTTCATTAGATTTCTTCCTTGCTTCCAAGATATTTACAACCTTTTCATTAAGTGAATTAAGTTCTAATCGATTGAGTAAATCCTGTGCTATTTTTGCTTCAGATTTAAATGCCCCAAATGAAATTTCTTTTGAAAAATAATTCCGGTAATCTAAACGGTAATTCCCAACATATACCGCCGCCTTGACCCGATCCCGGATAAATTCAAGTTTAACGCGTACTTCTTGCCCCCGGATAAAGGAAACATAATTCAAAGCATCGAGATAATTTGACCATTTTTCACCTTTCCAAATAGAAGCTGTTTCAGTCCCTATCTTTTGGAAAATGCTGTCAAATTTACCTTTATATTCTTCGCATTTCATATAATCCCCCTTAGAGTTGAATTTCATAACCTTGAGAAATTAAAGAACTCTGCAAGAACATTTTTGTTTTCTTCAGCGTGTAATAATCTGAACCCAGCTCAATCCATAAATCAGCAAGAAAAGCACTTAATTTTTCTTGAAAAGCATCAAGAATAAAAATCTCTTCTGCTTGAACTGGATTACAATCAAACGCAAAATTTACAACATCAGAATAAGTTTTCGCTTGCGGAAAATACTCTTGAGGATTGAGGGCTGCCCCAAGCAAAATGATTAAGCTAAATTTACAAATAACTTCTTTTTTTCCTAATTGTTCTTGATTAGACATAATGATAGCCCCTTATAGGTTCTAAATTGATAAGAAATTCCCACTATGTGAGAACCGTTTTAGTTATTCGACTCTTTGCCGTTTAACTGGGGTTATTATACTATATTTTTACAAATAAACAAATATTTATTTGCACAAATATTTATTTGTTTATCAAAATACCTTTTCTTGCAAATATTATTTATGCCGCCTTACTTTTATGTCTTTGAGCTTCAGAAGAATCTCTCTGAGTTTTTTATCAGCATACTCAGGCTTTAAATATACACCTCCTTTAGAATCCATTACATAGTTATCTTTATTTTCCTTTAAAGCTCTATACAAAGGGTGATTATCTATTTCTGGATCAGATTTAAACATCTTTTTCTCCTTAATTATTGCTTTGGATAATGAGCATTAATATAAGCTGCCTGAAGGCTACGATAAAGCCCAATGAGTACGCATACATCTACAAAAAAGAATAGCGAACCACCTATGATACTATGCATCAAGATAGTACAAATAAAAATAACTGTCGCCATAATTGCAAGAACAGACTTTTGTCTTAGCTGCTCAAGATAGTAATTGGCAACAGAAAGCAGTTTATCTAATCTATTTAGTATAAGCATAATACATTACAACAGCCCCTTATCTCGAAGATCTTTACGCAAAATATCATTAATATAATCCTTAAGTTTTATTTCTTGCATAAACGCATAGCGTTTTATTGCACGGTAAACATTTTCATCAAGATACAATGTTGTTCTCTTTTCACTCGTTTTTTCTAAATCGGCTTTTAGTTCCGGCATAGCTTCTTTCTCAATGCTTCCAAGTGATAATCCTTTTGTTAATTTGGTTTTAGACATTTTCTACTCCTAATTCCTTTAAAATTTCGTTAGTAATTTGATTAATTTCTTCTTTGGCTTCTTTCGATTGACTTTCAAAAACCGTCCCTCCGGAACTCAATACCTCTGCATAGCTAATTCTTGAGCCTGTACTATGCTGTAGCAACGGTATTTCAAAATTTTCCTGAATAAACTGAATAACTTCTTTTGCTAAATTCGTTTTCTTGTTTACTTGACTTAATACAAGCCCGGACTTTAATTTATCATCTATTTGCATTCGAGTTTGAACAAGTTCGATTGAATCTTTGCAGGCCCAAATATCAAATTGAGATGGTTTAAGTGGAATTAAAATATAATCGGCTAGCCGGATAGCATCGGTCATACTTTTCTCAATACGAGGCGCACCATCAATTAAAAGAAAATCTGCGACTTTTTCGAGATGTTTAATCTCTTTTTCAGATATGCCTTTATCACAGCCGTACACCGGGAAAAAATCTTCATTTGAAAGCGCATTCCACTCTCGAGCAGAAGCCTGTGGATCAGTATCAATTAGTGCAACATTATATCCTCTAAGTTGCAAAGACCGGGCAATATTGATAGATATGGTACTTTTCCCACTCCCCCCTTTTTGGCTTAAAACAGCAATCACTTTCATGTAGTCCTCCTTATCTGTACTGATAACAAATATTAGCACAAATATAAAAATAAACAAATATTTATTTATACAAATAAATAAATAAATAAATATTTATTTGAAAAAATAATTATTTAAAAAAATATGTAAGTTTTTATTTGTCAGCCAAAACAAAAAGCCAAGTTTTAAACTTGGCTTTTTGCTCTAAGAAATTTAATCATTCAAAATTGCATTAACAATATCTTGTGTTTCTGAAACAATATAATCAGGGGCTTCTTCTATTTTCTTAGGGTTTCGTTTAGTAAAATCAATTATTCTTGCTTGATAGGCAACAATAACGCCTTGGGTTTTACAGCCAGTTCCGGATAGCGATACCGCAAAACCATTATCTCTTGCTAATTCTGCGTTACCCTGAGTTATAGGGGCTATTAACATAAAACCTAATGCGTGAAAATTTTCACCACTAAGGACAAGTGCCGGGCGACTTTCCCCTTGTAATTCTCGCCCAAGAGTAGGATTTAACGTGATCCTAATAATATCACCACGTTTAAATTGAGGTTTAATCATTTTTTAAATCTCTTTTCCGATTGGAACTAAATTATCCCAATCATTAATGGGTTGAAGTTTATCAGCTTTAGTGAGTTTTATTCTTTCTGCTAAAGTTAATCGTTGTTTTTTTGGTTTATCGAGAATAACCAATTGGATTGTTTTTTCATTAATTTTTCTTAATTCGATGTTCTCTCCTATATTTAGGTTCATTAGACGAGCAAAGTCAGTTGGTAATCTTAAGGCTTTGCTGTTTCCCCATTGTTTTACTTGAGTAATTGCGTTCATTTTATTTTATCTAGATACTCCGTACTCCGCCTATCTAGATAACTCCTCATGTTTCATCTTTATTTCAAATCTAAATATTTATGTATTTAGATATCCCTCTATAACCAATGTATCATTAAATGATACATTGGTTATTATATGTAATGAAAAAAATATATCAAGATTTAATTGTAAAAATTTGTGCGTTAGCACAGAGAGAGGGATAACCTTCTGCAAAACCATTAGGAAATTGCGGGTGATTGTCAAGGTTTGGCGTAGCCAACCCGGAGGGCTTGACCTTGACAAGCACAGGAGCAATTTTCCTAAACTGGTTGCAGTAAGGTTATCCTATTATTGTTAATTAATGCTCGAATTATGCCCTACGTAGTAGGGTGCTATATATGATTAAAAAATCTTCGATTTTTTAATCTTTTTATTTTTCCGTAAGGAAACTATAAGTTTCGCAATAATAAGTGTAATTAACTTTCATAATTCACAAATTTATCCACAATTTTTGTGGATTACTTTGATAAATTTTCAGAAATGAAAAAATTTGGCCAACATCTCTATTCAAATTTCTCTGCTTGTAGAAGAAAATATGAACAAAATCTGATAAGCGCGTATAACCGCCCCTTTCATCTCTCGACAAAATAAAAAGTGCGGTAAAATTATGAGTGAGGAGGGTTTAGTTGTTAATGATCATGCAA
>NZ_MLHJ01000093.1 GCF_001998965.1 Rodentibacter rarus | reverse complement strand
TTGGAAGATCATTGACAGTCAGACGTGCTTAACCATTTAATTCACTTGCTCAAACTTGAGCAAATCGACGATTTAATTTTTCGTGGAGAAAGTCAAGATTTAGGACTTCACCAAGTATTTGGCGGGCAAGTCGTGGCGCAAGCGCTTTCGGCAGCGATGCAAATTGCACCGAAAGATCGGATTTTACATTCCTGCCATGCTTATTTTCTTGCCCCGGGAGAGAACCAATACCCGATTATTTACGATGTTGAAACCTTGCGTGAAGGGCGAAATTTTTCTGCCCTGAGAGTGAAAGCCATTCAGCATAACGAAGTGATTTGTCATATCACCGCCTCCTTTCAAATTGATGAAGAAGGTTTTGATCACCAAAGTGCGATGCCTGATATCGGACAACCAGAGAGTTTCATTGATGAAAATGCGATGATACAAAAAATAGCAGTAAACCTACCTTCGCCATTAAAAGAAAAATTTATCGTAGAGCGTCCTTTTGAGATACGGACAAAATATCTCAATAATCCCTTCAATGGTGTGAAATTGCCACCGGAGCAGTATTCGTGGTTTAAAACTCAGGGGAAAGCACCGCTCGACTTAGCTATTCAGCAATGTTTGCTTGCCTATTTTTCTGATTTTCACTGTATTTTGACCGCACTTCACCCCCATGAAAAAGGCTTTTTACAACAAGGGATGAAAGTTGCCACCATTGACCATAGTATTTGGTTTCATCGTCCATTTGATTTAAATCACTGGCATCTCCATGCTATCGAGAGTAATAATGCCTTTGGTGGGCGTGGACTGGCAAGAGGGCAAATTTTTTCACAAGAGGGAAAACTGATTGCCACCACCCAACAAGAAGGGCTAATTCGTTATCAAAAATAACCTCATTTGAGGCAATAATGAAAAGAGAATTTTGGCATAAGGCTACGAGCGCTCCCTATATAGAATGTGCGCTTATTAAAGCGCTATGATGAGATTTTATAAAGTGGAACAAACATTGAAATCTTATTTTCAAAAGTAAAAAATGATCTGCCCCCAAAACCTGGACACCCAATTTAAGGTGCAGATGATGTCCTATTCTTATCAATTTCGTTTAAAAATTATCAAATTTGTCACCGAGTAGAATTTTGGCATTCGAGAGGTGGCTAAACTTCATAAAATCTCCCATTCGCTCGTCATTTATTGGCTAAAGGCATTTCAGGAAAGAGGGCTTGATGGCGTAAAATCACCTTATGCAACCCCTCAAACACCGAAAATAGTGAAACCAAAGATGAAAAAGAAAGAAATTGAAATCCTTTTGAAACCACAGACTTTCCC
>NZ_MLHJ01000092.1 GCF_001998965.1 Rodentibacter rarus | reverse complement strand
TCTAGTACAGCCCCTTTTAAATTATAAATAAACTAAAATCTCGCCGATTTTCTCAGCTGTAAAAATAAACAAAAGGAAAGCAAATGAATATTTTATTATTAGATGGTGGTAAAACCTTCGGTCATTCAAACGGACAACTTAGTCACACCTTGCACCATACCGCTCGTGAAGTGTTGGAACAACTTGGACATAACATTCAGGAAACCGTGATTGATAACGGCTATAACATTGAAGAAGAAGTCGAAAAATTCCTTTGGATGGATGCCGTGATCTGGCAAATGCCGGGTTGGTGGATGGGTGAACCTTGGACGGTAAAAAAATACATTGATGAGGTCTTTACCGCCGGACACGGCAAACTTTATCACAGTGATGGTCGTCATAGTGTTGAACCAACTAAGGGCTACGGCACGGGTGGTTTGCTCCACGGTAAAAAACATATGCTTTCTTTAACTTGGAACGCTCCTATTGAGGCCTTCACCGCACCTAACGATTTCTTTGAAGAACAAGGCGTGGATGGGGTATATCTTCACTTCCACAAAGCCAATGAATTTATTGGGATCAAAGAAGCATTACCGACCTTCATCTGCAACGATGTGATTAAATCACCGGATGTGCCAAAATATATCGCTGATTACAAAGCTCATCTGACGAAAGTGTTTGGTTAAAATTGAGTATAAAAAGTGCGGCCGGCTTTGCAAAACTTTTGTAAAACCGACCGCACTTTTATTTACTCATTTGAATGATCACAACCCCGACCAACAACACCAATAAACCAATAATCTGAATAGCGTTGATCGGTTTTTTATTCGCACCAAGCAAGTCGAATTGGTCAATAATCAAACTGCCAACTAACAAACCAAACAGTGAAGTGATGATCGCCCCACCTGTGCCAATTTGTGGCACGATCAATACAATACCGCCGATATAAACTGCACCGAGCAAACCGCCAAACCATTGCCACCAAGGTTGGGGCTGTTTCAATGCATTTTTGAGATATCGCCAAGCGGTCGGCTCTTTGAAAAAAATCACCAATGCTAATAACAGCGTGCCGATAGCAAAAGGCACGAAGACCGCAAGGCTAGTAGAATGTAAGGTTTGGCGCAAGGCAGCATTGACCACAGGCGTAATACCTGAGGCGATACCACCACTGATGCCGAGAATTTGCCAAACCAACAATGAACGTTCTTCAGGCTTTTTCAGACTGCGTTGTTTGAAAGCAGGCAACACAATTGCAATGCCAATTCCCGTCATCACTGCCACTAAGCCCAATAAACGCAATAGGGTAAAATCATATTGTGGTGCAGCGAACCCGCCGAATGTATCAATTAATGTCCCTGTAACGACTTGTCCTAAAATCGGCATAATAGCAGTTTGAACACTCCCCAAACGAGGGAAAATCAAAATATTGACCGTTAATCCAAACATCGCCAATAGCCCGCCTGACCAAATCCACCAAGGTGATTGAATTAGGCTATCAGTTGAAACTGCAAGCGGTTCATTTTGCACTAAAATGAGCAGCATTAATAAGAGCGAACCCACCCCAAAAGAAACAAAAGAGGACAGCAACGGTGAAACGACATTTTTACGCAACACGGAATTCATTCCCGTTTGAAAAGCAATCCCCATTCCCACCAACACGCCAATCGGGGCGGCAAATAAAGCAATCATTGTTTTTCTCCATAAAATTGAGTTAAACCCATTATAGGGGGGAAAGATTGTTTTGATTAGATGGGAACAATTGAATGGGCTATTGAGTGAAATTCAATAATAAATTTGGGGTGAAAAGTGATCTGCCCCCAAAACCTGCCCCCCCCAATTTAAGGTGCAGATGATGTCCTATTCTTATCAATTTCGTTTAAAAATTATCAAATTTGTCACCGAGTAGAATTTTGGCATTCGAGAGGTAGCTAAACTTCATAAAATCT
>NZ_MLHJ01000091.1 GCF_001998965.1 Rodentibacter rarus | reverse complement strand
AAAACAACGTTGTGCAACTGCTGTGTAATACCGCAATTTTACACAACTTTTCATTCCTATTTCAAATCTCCCCCACAGTGGAGATTTTCTCCAATCTGTGATCTTTCTCACAATTCTAATATGACAATCATCATAACTTTTAAACGTTCCTTATATTATCTTTATGCTGTGTTAGTCGATATTAGGAGGACAATATATGCTTATGACAATACTTAGCTTCCTCATTGTAACCGGTGTGGTGGCGTATATTTCTTGGTTAAAAACAAAAGGGGATGATTTAACCACATCCAAAGGCTATTTTTTGGCTGGGCGGGGGTTAAGCGGGCTGGTGATTGGATGCTCTATGGTGCTGACCTCACTTTCTACGGAACAACTTATCGGGGTAAATGCCGTCTCTTATAAAGGGAATTTCTCGGTGATAGCGTGGACGGTGCCAACGGTGATTCCGCTTTGCTTTTTGGCACTTTATATGCTGCCGAAATATTTACGCAACGGTTATACCACGGTACCGGAATTTTTTGAAAGCCGTTTTGATCGTCAAACCCGTTTGATTATGTCCGCGCTTTTCTTAGTGTTTTATCTTTTCATCGTGATTCCGACCGCACTTTATACCGGTGCTATTGCGTTCAATAAAATCTTCAATTTAGAAACTGCATTCGGCTTGAGCTATGGGGCAGCGATTACTTATACGGTGATCGCCATTGGGGTTGTGGGGGCAATTTATGCGATCTTTGGTGGTTTAAAAGCGGTGGCAGTGTCTGATACGATCAATGCGATAATTCTTGTGATTGGCGCATTGCTTGTACCATTGTTTGCGTTGATATATTTAGGCGAGGGCAGTTTTTCCGCCGGATTACAGACGATCACCACCACGCATATTGAAAAATGGAATGCCATTGGCGGTGAAAACGATGCGACACCGTGGCCGACCATTTTTACCGGCATTATGGTGGTGCATTTCTTTTACTGGACAACCAACCAAGCTATCGTACAACGTTGCTTAGGGGCGAAGGATTTACAATCCGGTCAAAAAGGGATTTTGATTGCAGCGTTATTCCTATTAACGCTACCCATCATTTTAAACTTGCCGGGCTTATTGAGTTTCCACATTTTGGGGGATGGCGTAAATCCAATTGATGCCTCTTATCCGCTTTTGGTAAATAAAGTGCTGCCGACTTGGCTACAAGGGTTCTTTATTGCGGCGTTATTCGGGGCGATTTTAAGTACCTTCAACTCTTTCCTCAACTCTGCGGCAACTATTTTTTGTAAAGATTTATTACCTTCTATCAGCAAAAAAGTGCGGTCAGAACAAGAGCTGATTGTATATGCGAAAAAAGTCTCTGCGGTTATGGCTGTTGTCACAATGATTTTTGCGCCATTGTTGATGTTTGGTACAGACGGTATTTTCTTGATCACTAAACGCTTTGCCGGTTTTGTGAATATCCCAATTGTGGCATTATTTGCGGTGGGGATGTTTAACAAAACCGTTTCAGGCAAAGCTGCCCGTATTGCCTTACTCGCACACGTTATTTTATATTTCAGCATTGTTTGGGTATTTAATGTGAAAATTAACTTTGTATATGTGATGGGCGGCTTGTTTGTATTTGATGTGGTATTAATGCTTATCCTCGGTCAATTCTTAAAACGTGATCCTTACATTGAAAACAAAGAAAACTTGGGGGATGTGGATTTAACTAACTGGAAATATTTGAAACTGACCAGTATGTCTTTAATCTTAGGGTTGTTTGCGCTTTACACTTTCCTCTCTCCGCTTGGTATGGCATCGGAAAACGGCAATCCGTTGATGGTGTTAGGCGTATGGGCAGTATTGCAAATTATCCTGTTGTTTGTTGTACGAGATAAAGAGGCAAAATCATGAACATTATTTATATTTTATTGGATCAAATTCGCAAAGATATGCTGGGGGCTTATGGTCACCAAGTGGTCAAAACCCCGAATTTGGATAGATTAGCAAAAGAGGGGGTGCGTTTTAATAATGCTTTTACGCCCGCTTCCGTGTGTGGCCCTGCGAGAACATCATTATTTACCGGATTAATGCCGTCTTCCCACGGCATTATCAAAAACGGTGAGAAAGGCGGCATAGGTGAAATTAGCCAAGATAAACCCAACATCGGTCATCTTGATGGTTACAATACTTATGTGGTGGGAAAATGGCACGTAGGCACGAAGTCCGTACCGGAAGATTATGGCATTAAAGGGCATAATTTTGACGGTTATGGCTATCCGGGGAGTGGAGTGTATAAAAATTTAGTGTTCAACCAACCGCCGACACATTCAAATCGATACAAAGACTGGTTAGAGGAAAAAGGCTATGCAATCCCCGAGGTGAGCAACGCCTATTTTGGTGATAATCCACATTTACGGGTGCAAGAACTTTGTGGCTTACTTTCCGGTACGAAAGCGCAGACGATTCCCTATTTCATCATTGATGAGGCGAAAAAATACATTCAAGACTCCTTAGATGAGGGCAAACCGTTTTTTGCTTGGATCAATTTCTGGGGGCCGCATACCCCTTGCATTGTGCCGGAACCTTATTATTCAATGTATCGTAAAGAAGACGTGGTGTTAGACAAAAGTTTCTTCAAGCCACTGGAAGGCAAACCGGGGCATTTCCGT
This sequence comes from Rodentibacter rarus, assembly GCF_001998965.1. GTDB lineage: Bacteria > Pseudomonadota > Gammaproteobacteria > Enterobacterales > Pasteurellaceae > Rodentibacter > Rodentibacter rarus. The sequence goes on along the minus strand of NZ_MLHJ01000091.1, from coordinate 19,047 downwards.
ACCATTTCAAAAATGTGGGGAATGTGGGAAGCCAGTGAAGATCGTTGGAAAGAAGTGATTACGAAATTTTGGGGCTACATCACGTTAATTGATGATGCCATTGGGGAATTATTCGATTATTTAAAAAATAACGGAATTTATGACCGCACTTTTCTCGTGGCAACTGCCGATCATGGCGATGCTATGGGGGCGCATCGAATGATTGAAAAAGGCGAGTTTATGTTTGACGCCACCTATAATATTCCGATGATTATTAAAGATCCGCATTCAGATCGCATTAATCAAGAAGATGATAATTTTGTCTATTTGCACGATTTAACTTCCACGGTGTTTGATTTAGCGAAGCAAAAAATCCCCGAAACCTTTGAAGGGCTGAGTGTGCTACCGATTATGCGTGAGCATCAAAACAATGCCCGTAAAGGCGTACTGGGTCAGCTTGCCGGACATTTTGTTTATTTTGAACAACGGATGTGGCGGCGTAAGGATTATAAACTGGTTTTTAATGCAACAGACGTGTGTGAGCTTTATGATATTCGACAAGATCCGGAAGAAATGCATAATTTGTTTTACGATCCGCAATATAACGCCATCAAAAAAGAAATGCTGGAAGAAATGCGCCTAGAAATGAAACGTCTCAATGATCCGCTCGAAAATTGGGTGTATCGGATTATTGATGAAATTTAATCAACCCTTTTTATTAAGGCAATGAGGGCGTAACATACGCCCTTTATTTATCTTCACAAATTTAATAGGAACGAAATATGAAAACACAACTACTCAACACCTTAACACCGGAACTTAATCTGGTGCAACAAAACGATATTCCTGTGCTGTATTTGAAACACGGGGTGGGAACTGCCCAAATTTCCCTCCAAGGGGCGCAATTATTGAGCTGGCAACCGAAAGGCAGTACGCAAGATGTTTTGTGGTTAAGCGAAATTGAGCCATTTAAACTGGGTACGGCTATTCGTGGCGGTATTCCCATTTGTTATCCATGGTTTGGCTCGGTAAAACAGCCCTCTCATGGCACGGCACGAATTCGTTTATGGCAATTAAGCCATTATGATTTGGAGAAAGAAAAAGTGCGGTTAGTTTTTTCATTATTTTCAGCGTTGAATATTATTGAAGCAAAAGTAGAGATGATTTTTACGGATAAGTGCCACATCACTTTTACCCATTATGGAAAACAGCCGGCACAAGTGGCATTACATAGTTATTTTAATGTGGGGGACATTAATCACATTGTCATTGAAAATTTACCCACAAACTGTTTTAACAGCCTCACACAAAAGCAAGAAAATGTGCCCTCACCCCGTGTGATTACAGAAAATGTAGATTGCATTTATTCTGCCGAGAAAACACAAAACCAAATTGTAGATAAGCGATTTAATCGAACTATTGGATTACATCACCATAATGCCGGAGAGCTTGTACTTTGGAATCCGTGGCATAAACCTACCAGCGCAATGAGTGAGCAAGGGTATCAACATATGATTTGCTTAGAAACCGCAAGAATCAATCATTTGTTGGAATTTGGCGAAAGTATTGGCGTAGAAATTGAGGTAAATGGCTAAATTCTGTTGCATAAAATCGGTGGATACTATAAAATCCGCCCGTTTTACTCATTTTTATAAGTGAGAGAAATTGGAATCTTTTGCTTGTCGTGAAAGGTTTTTGCATAAATTAATAGAAGGAATACGATTATTAAAACCGTAAAAAAAGCATCGGCAGTGAATCGTCCGAATCGCATTAATGATGAAATTCGTGTAAAAGAAGTTCGTTTAATTGACCAAGATGGTGAACAATTAGGCATTGTTTTTATTCAACAAGCCTTAGATATGGCAGAGCAAGCGGAGCTTGATCTTGTTGAAATTAGCCCAAATGCAGAACCCCCGGTTTGCCGCATTATGAACTACGGTAAGTTCCTCTACGAAAAAAGTAAGAGCGCTAAAGAGCAGAAGAAAAAACAAAAAGTCGTACAAGTGAAGGAAATTAAATTCCGTCCGGGTACCGATGAAGGTGATTACCAAGTTAAATTACGCAGTCTTATCCGTTTCTTAGAAGACGGCGATAAAGCAAAAATTACCGTGCGTTTCCGTGGTCGTGAAATGGCACACCAAGATATCGGTTTAGATGTGTTGGAACGGGTGAAAAACGATTTGGCGGATATTTCAGTAGTGGAATCCGCACCCGGTAAGTTAGAAGGTCGTCAAGCGGTCATGGTGTTAGCACCGAAGAAAAAATAAGAATTTTTTGTTGAGATCTCAATCTCGGCAAAAATCTTTTCACTGCGGTGAAAAGTCATTGTAGGTTGGGCAGACTACGCAGCCTAACTACTTTGAGAAAAGGCAATTCATTTGTCTGATGATGGAAATAATCAGTGCTTTCCAAGTAACTTTTTCGTTCGCCTGATTATGTTGTTTTAAACGAAAAATGCGGAGTTATTTTAACAATGCCTAAAATCAAAACAGTACGCGGTGCAGCTAAGCGTTTCAAAAAAACAGCTTCTGGCGGTTTCAAGCGTAAACAATCTCACTTACGTCATATTTTGACTAAAAAAACAACTAAACGTAAACGTCATTTACGTCATAAATCCATGGTTGCGAAAGCAGACCAAGTTTTAGTCGTAGCCTGCTTACCATACGCATAAGCCGTTATTTAAGCAAAACGTACGATTAGTTCATTTAGTAGAAAATAGACATAGGAGATTAAATAATGGCTCGTGTAAAACGTGGTGTTATTGCAAGAGCACGCCATAAGAAAGTTCTTAAGGCTGCTAAAGGTTATTATGGTGCACGTTCACGCGTGTATCGTGTTGCTTTCCAAGCGGTGATCAAAGCTGGTCAATACGCATATCGTGACCGCCGTCAACGTAAACGTCAATTCCGTCAATTATGGATTGCACGTATCAATGCAGCGGCTCGTCAAAACGGTTTATCTTATAGCAAATTCATCAATGGCTTGAAAAAAGCGTCTGTTGAAATCGATCGTAAGATCCTTGCTGATATTGCCGTATTCGACAAAGTAGCTTTTGCTGCATTAGTTGAGAAAGCAAAATCTGCACTTTAATTTTAAAGTTTAGAGAATGAGGACGCTGAAAAGCGTCCTTTTTTCTTAGCGATGAGGGGACTTTTTCATCGTTGTCGGTAAAATCCTCCGTCTATCGTTCGCTTTTTAGCAAACCGTATAAAACCGTGCGGTTACAAAAATAAGGTTTTTGAATGTTGGCTTTGCCAATGGCGCTAAAGGCGTGAGTAAATCACTTGGGTGGTTTGTGAATAATATTTAATCAAATTTTTACGAGGTGATTGTGGCATTAATTAGCTTAACCAATGGCTATCTTTCTTTTAGTGATGCGCCCTTATTAGATCATACCGAACTGCATATTGAGCCGAACGAACGGGTTTGTTTGGTGGGAAGAAATGGTGCAGGGAAATCTACTTTACTCAAAATTATTGCCGGTGATGTCTTGTTGGACGATGGGAAGATCCAATATGAAAAAGATTTAGTGGTATCCCGTCTTGAGCAAGATCCCCCCCGCAACACCGCAGGCAATGTTTTTGATTATGTGGCAGAGGGAATTGGCCATTTAACGGATTTATTAAAAGAATATCACCGAATTTCTGTTGAGCTTGAAGAAAATTATACGGATCAAATTCTAAACCAATTAGAACAAATTCAAGCTAAATTAGAACATGCTGACGGTTGGCGATTTGAAAATAAAATTCATGAAGTGTTGCTCAAATTAGGCTTAAATCCTAACACCAAACTGAGTGAGCTTTCTGGTGGTTGGTTGCGTAAAGCCGCATTAGCTCGTGCTTTGGTTTGTGATCCTGACGTATTATTACTTGATGAGCCAACCAACCACTTGGATGTGGAGGCGATCGAATGGCTGGAAGCCTTTCTTTTAGAATTTAGCGGGAGTATTGTGTTTATTTCCCATGACCGTTCTTTCATTCGAAAAATGGCGACACGTATTGTGGATTTAGATCGCGGGCAGTTGGTTTCCTATCCGGGGAACTATGATTTATACCTCACCACAAAAGAAGAAAATCTCCGGGTCGAAGCCCTCCAAAATGAATTATTTGATAAAAAACTAGCACAAGAAGAAGTGTGGATTCGCCAAGGCATAAAAGCACGTCGTACCCGCAATGAAGGGCGTGTTCGAGTATTAAAAGCGATGCGTGAAGAACGCCGTCAACGTCGTGATGTGATGGGAACGGCAAAATTACAGCTTGATACCTCAACCCGTTCCGGAAAAATTGTGTTTGAAATGGAAAATGTGAGCTATGAGGTCGCAGGAAAGCAATTGTTAAAAGATTTCAGCACCACTATTTTACGGGGGGATAAGATTGCTTTAGTCGGGCCAAATGGTTGTGGCAAAACAACCTTTATCAAACTGCTTCTCGGTGAAATCCAACCTACCGCGGGAAAAATTCGTACGGGGACAAAACTGGATATCGCTTATTTTGATCAATACCGTGCTGATCTTGATCCGGAAAAAACCGTGATGGATAACGTTGCTGATGGCAAGCAAGATATTGAAGTCAATGGTGTAAAACGCCATGTGTTAGGCTATTTACAAGATTTTTTATTCCCGCCTAAACGGGCGATGACCCCGGTGAAAGCCTTATCGGGAGGAGAACGTAACCGTTTGTTATTGGCAAAATTATTATTAAAACCCAATAATTTGCTCATTCTTGATGAACCAACCAATGATTTAGATGTGGAAACCTTAGAGTTACTGGAAGAAATTTTAACGGATTATCAAGGCACTTTATTGATCGTCAGTCACGACCGTCAATTTATTGATAATACTGCAACGGAATGTTATTTGTTTGAGGGGGAAGGCGTTGTCAATAAATATGTTGGTGGCTTCTTTGATGCCAAACAGCAACAAGCCAACTTTTTGGCAAGCAGGATGGAACAAGAAGTGGCGAAAAAATCACCTTCAAAACCGCAAGAAAATCTTGCTAAAACTGACCGCACTTCTAAGCTAAAATCCATTAAATTATCTTATAAAGAACAGCGTGAATTAGAGCAGCTTCCACAGCAGTTAGAAGAATTAGAGGAAAAATTGACCGCACTTCAGGCAGAGGTGAGTGAGCCAACCTTTTTCCAACAACCTCATGATATCACTGATGCGAAACTTAAAGCATTGGCAGATACGGAAGCCCTTCTGGAACAAACTTTTTTGCGTTGGGAAGAATTGGAAGAGAAGAAAAGTATCGCAGAAAATCAGCGTTAAAAGAAAAACCGAGCATAGGCTCGGTTTTTTATGGATTAGAATAAATTGCTGATAAAAATCACAATAATAATGACAGGTACAACAAATTTTACATAGTTAAACCAAATTTTGGTGAAGGTCGAATTCGGTGTCGGAGAGAGTTCCTTTTTCGCTTCATCTTTCAGCACAAAGCCTACAAAAATGGTGCAGCCTAAAGCCGTGAGCATAAATAAAATGTTACCACTGGCATAATCATAGAAATCAAAAATACTTTTACCGAAGAACGTCACATTTTTCCAAACATTGTCCCCTAAAATGGCGGGAATATTGCCGAGTAGGAAAATGCCGCCTAACACTAGTGTGATGGCTTTTCCACGACGCATACGGAGCTTTTCCTGTAATGCGGTGATAAGCACTTCATAAATGGTAATAGAGGTGGTAAGGGCGGCGATTAATAATAAACTAAAGAAAATAATGGCAAAGAATTTACCGCCCCATAAGTGGGAAAAGACGATAGGTAAGCTTTGGAACACTAAGGTTGGGCCGGCATTGGGTTCGATACCGAAAGTGAATAATGAAGGAAAGATCATAAAGCCTGCCAGTACCGCAATAATGGTATTGGTAAAGCCGGTAATCACGGCGGTTTGAATGAGGTTTTCTTCTTTATTCAAATAGCTTGAAAGGGTGATTAACACACCAAAGCCAAGGCTTAAAGCAAAGAACACTTGCCCTAATACAAAAATGAAAAGTTGAGGCGTGATTTTGCTGAAATCCGGTTTTAAATAGAAAGTGATCCCTTCCATCGCACCCGGTAAGGTGATGTTGCGGATCACCATACCGATTAAGAAAATAAAGAGTAGGGGCATCAAATATTTCACCGAGCGTTCAATACCGCCAATAATGCCTTTGGCTAAAATAATGTAATTCACCACTACAAAGAGAAAGGTGTAGCTCATAATTTCATAAGGGCTATTGCCAATGTGAAGATCGTAGAAGTTTTTCGCCACCTCTTTGGTAATTGGGGCGGAAATATCCAGTGTTCCGCTGATGAGGCTTACAATATAAGAAATCACCCAGCCACCCAATACCATATAATAGGCCATAATACCAAAAGCCCCCAACAGGCCCATATAACCGATAATTTTCCAATAAGGGGAAATGTGTTTTCCTTTATCTTGAAGTTTATCGCCGAAGGCATCGATGGAATTGACACGCAAGCGGCGACCAATCACATTTTCTACGAGGATCATGGGAATGCCGATCACGATCATCGCAAGACAAAAAAGTAGCACATAGGCGCCGCCGCCATTTTCACCCACAAGGTAAGGGAAGCGCCATGTGGCACCAAAACCCACCGTTGCACCGGCAACGGTCATCACATAAGTTAAGCGGCTTGACCAAGTTTGACGTTGTTGTTTATTTGTTGTCATTGTTTTTCCTATTAATAAAAGTGCGGTCAAAAAACAAATGATTTTTAATAATCGGTTTTCTCTTTATATTCGCAAAGATCTTCGATAATACAGGAACCGCAACGGGGTTTTCTTGCTACACAAGTGTAGCGACCATGTAAAATGAGCCAATGGTGCACATCCACTTTAAACTCATCGGGCACGACTTTTAAGAGTTTTTCTTCCACTTTGACGACATCTTTACCCGGAGCGAAATGGGTGCGATTGCATACCCGAAAAATGTGGGTATCGACCGCAATCGTCGGGTGACCAAAGGCAGTATTTAACACCACATTCGCTGTTTTTCGCCCAACACCGGCAAGGGCTTCGAGGGCTTCACGATCTTCAGGTACTTCACCTTTGTGTTTTTCGATGAGATCACGGCAGGTTTTGATGATATTTTCCGCTTTACTATTATAAAGCCCAATGGTTTTTATATAGCTTTTTAATCCCTCTAGGCCTAAATCCAAAATGGCTTGTGGCGTATTGGCAACGGGAAAAAGTTTCTCTGTTGCTTTATTCACCCCTTTGTCGGTGGCCTGTGCGGATAAAATCACTGCAATTAATAATTCGAAAGGCGAATTATACTGTAATTCAGTGGTAGGGTGGGGATTTTGATCCCGTAATCGGGTGAGTATTTCAATTCTTTTCTTTTGGTTCATAGTCTTTTTCCTTCTACTTTCTTGCTTGTGCAAGAAAGTAGCAAAGAACACACTCCAACTAATTTGCTTTTCTTCACTTGGTTAGGATTTTCTTAACGGAAAATTTTTAACTCGCTTCGCTCAGACAGGAAAAATTTTCCTAAAAATCCTAAGTCGTTCAGGCAAATTAGATGGAGCTTCAAGGGTTACTTTTTCACTTTCTGATGGCTATCAATTCTGTTTTTTAGGGCGAGGATTAAACCTAAGCCGATAAAGGCACCCGGTGGCAGGATGAAAAGTAAAAAGCTGCTGTCTATTTGGTAAATATGCCAAGTGAGAAATTTAGCCTGTTCACCAAAAAGATGCTCAATCCCTTCAAACAATGTGCCTTGTCCGAGAATTTCACGCAGCGCACCAAGCAGGGTAAGGCTTAATGCCATACCACATCCCATGGAAAAACCATCCCATACGGAATGTAAGAGATGATTTTTCGAAGCAAAGGCTTCCGCACGACCAATCACAATACAGTTTGTCACAATAAGCGGAATAAAAATCCCCAGGGATTGATAGAGCGTGTAGGTGTAAGCATTCATCAATAATTGCACAACAGTAACGGTGGTGGCAATAATCATCACATAAATAGGAATACGAATTTCATGAGGAATCTGTTTTCGAAAGAGAGAAATCACCGTGTTGGTGCAAGTTAAAACCAACATCGTCGCAAGCCCTAAACCAAGTGCATTGGTCGCCGTACTGGACACCGCCAACAATGGGCAAAGCCCGAGTAATTGAACAATTGCAGGGTTATTTTTCCAAATGCCTTGCGTGAAAATGGCTTTCCATTCAGTGGTGTTTTTGGCAGTTTCAACAGACTGCTGAGGGGTTTCCTCTTCAAAAAGTGCGGTCGTTTTTTCGGTTGAATTTGTCATATCACAGTCCTTTATCGCAGTCCTTATGGGAGAGCGAGTTGCTGAAGTTCGGTTTGATGATTAAGCATCAATAAAGCGGAGCGTTTTACTTGATTAACAATGGCACGAGGTGTAATGGTTGCACCGGAAAATTGATCAAATTTCCCGCCATCTTTTTTTACCGCCCAATCATTGAGGTTCGTTTCATTAATGGATTTATGATTAAAACTTAAAATCCAATTGGAAATTCGTAGCTCTATTTTATCGCCCAATCCCGGGGTTTCGTGATGTTCAATCACTCGCACACCGAGAATTTCCCCTTTAGGGGTTAGCCCCACCAGTAAGCGGATATCACCGGAATAGCCATCCGGTGCGGTGGTTTCATAAGCATAAGCGGTAATGTTTTGCCCTTTTTTAGCAAAATAAACTTTTTGAATTCCGGCTAAATTTTCACTCTTTGGAATGACCGCACTTTCCACAAGCGGGTTATCAAAATAGTCATGGGGAATCACTTCTAATAGGCGTTCACGTTGTTGTGCCGCCATGGTTTCGTCAATTTTATCTTTTGTCAGGAAAAAGATGCCCGAGGAAATAGCGGTACAGATTAATGCGACTAATCCTAAAATCATTCCATAGCGTGAGGTGGTTTTAACAATGCCCATTATTTTCTTCCTTCTAAGCGATAACCTGCCACACGAGGTCTCGTGTAATGATCAATCAGTGGCACACAAATGTTACTCAGTAAAATGGCAAAGGCGACTCCATCAGGGAAATTACCCTGATAGCGAATAAGGTAGACAAAAAGCCCAACTAACGCACCAAAAACCAATTTTCCACGAGGTGTGATCGATGTCGTGACAGGGTCGGTTGCAATGAAAAATGCACCAAACATCATGGCCCCGCTAAACATCTGGCTCATGACACTTAAATGGAGATTGCCCATTAGAGCAGTAAGGGTTGCCAAGCAGAAAAAGGTAACGAGCATTGCCACCGGAATTTGCCAATGAATTGTGCGTTTTAAGATGAGAAATAGACCGCCAAGTAAAAAGGCGAGATTAACTTGCCACCAGCCCTGTGCGAAATCGGTACCATTAGCCATAAAAATCGGCATTTTAATGAGTTCATAAAAATCCGTTAATGCGTTGTGATGAGCGTAAAAGATTTTGGCACTATCCAATGGCGTTGCTTGAGCGATACCATCAATACTTTGGGTGAGTTGTGACAGGGTGAAACCATCGGTGGTAACCCCTGAAAATATCAGTGAGAGAGCATCAGGGAATGTGGGGGGCTCTTGTAATAAATGAATAGGGGGGAGCCAGGTAGTCATTTGTAATGGGAAAGAAATCAGCAGGATGACATAGCCAATCATCGCAGGATTAAATAAATTTTGCCCTAAACCGCCATAAACCTGTTTGCCAAGTAAAACGGCACAAAGTGTGCCAATCAGAATAATCCAATAAGGGGCATAGGGTGGAATAGCCATGGCTAAAATCAATGCTGTTAAAGTGATACTGAAATCAGAAAGATAAGCTAAAGGTTTTTTACCCCGTAATTTTAGTACGATAAATTCAGCCAATAGTGCAACGCTAATAGCGAGCGTTGATTGAATTAACACACCGAAGCCAAAATAATAAATTTGAACAAGTAGTGCGGGCATCATTGCAAAGATAACCCAAAGCATAATGCGTGCCGTTAATTTTCCCGAATGTGCATGAGGGGAACTAGTCATTTTAAACATGGATCTATTCCTGAGATTTCTCTAATTTTTGTTGAGCTTGTGCCAATTTCTTCGCTTTTGCTCGAGCAATAGCGGCAGCGACGGCAGCCTTTTTCGGATCAAGTGCGGTTAAATTTTCTTGTGTTTTTTGTGTTGAGGTTTCCTGTTCTCCGCTTGAGTTATCCGTTGCTTGTGCTAATTTCTTCGCTTTTGCTCGAGCGATAGCGGTAGCGATGGCAGCTTTTTTTGGATCAAGTACGGTTAAATTTTCTTGTGTTTTTTGTGTTGAAGTTACCTGCTCGCTGATTGAGCTATCCGTTGCTTGTGCTAATTTCTTCGCTTTTGCTCGAGCAATAGCAGCAGCGACGGCGGCTTTTTTTGGATCAAGTGCGGTTAAATTTTCTTGTGTTTTTTGTACTGAGGTTTCTTGTTCAATTGAGTGATTTTCACTTTCTTCCCTTTGCTGACGAGCCAGACGGCGGGCTTTACGCAATGCCATCATATCGGTGTTATCCGGTAAAATTTCCCCTTTTTCCGTGTTGATGGTTTTAACTTGTGTCGTTTCTGTGGCCGTTGCTTTTTTCGCTTTTAAACGTTCAAGTGCCGCTTTCACCGGATCTTCACCTTGAGTTTTGGCTAATTCTTCACGGCGGGCTTGGGCTGCACGTTGTGAACGGGCTTTGCGTTCTTGTTCTTCCCGTGCCATACGGGCTTGTTTGGCTTCAAAGCGAATTTTGGCTTCATCGGATTTCTTTTGTTTTTCTTTCAATTGCCAAATTTTGGCTTTTTCTTGGCGGAAATATTGAATAAGTGGAATGTGGCTTGGGCAAACATAAGCACAAACCCCACATTCAATGCAATCTTTTAAGGCATATTCTTCCGATTTCTTGTGATCTTCACTGCGTGCAAACCAATAAAGTTGCTGTGGCATAAGGTTAACCGGGCAGGCATCAGAACAACTGGAACAACGGATACAGGCTTGCTCCGCTTCGGGTTCGGCATATTCAAAATAATCCGGGGCAAGTAGGCAATTGACGATTTTGGTAACCGGTGCATTGAGATTAGGCAATGCCAGTCCCATCATTGGCCCACCTGCAAAAACAGGAAAACGTTCATCAAGTTGATAACCGGCGTGACGGAGTGCGTGATGAATAGGCGTGCCAAGGCGTACCCAATAATTACCTTTTTGTTGGATTTTATTACCCGTTAGGGTAACCACACGTTCAATTAACGGCTCGTCATTGATGACCGCTCTTTTTATGGCAAATACAGTGCCGATGTTGTGCATTAACACACCAATACTGGAGGAGCGTTCACCACTCGGGACTTCCATACCGGTGAGCAAATAAATGAGTTGTTTGGCTGCACCTGAGGGGTATTTTGTTGGAATAACACGCACTTCAATGTCATTAGCACCATGCAGTGCGTTATTGATGGCGTTGATCGCTTCAGGTTTATTGTCTTCAATGGCGATCACCACTTTTTCAGGGCGGAGGATATAACGTAAAATACGCACCCCTTCAATAATTTCATCGGCACGTTCTCGCATCAGGCGATCATCACAGGTGATATAGGGTTCACATTCTGCGCCATTAATGATGAGCAGTTTCACTTTTTTCTCGGCAGATTGAATTTTTGCCGCAGTAGGGAAGACAGCTCCCCCTAAACCGGCGATCCCGGCAAGGTAAATTTTTTCAATCAATTGCTCCGGAGTGAGTGTCAGAAAATCTTCAATAGGTTGGGCTTCAATAGCTTTATCCAGTCCATCGGCTTGTAAATGAATGGTTGGTTCATCCAATCCTGAGGGGTGAGCTGCAACATAAGGGGTGATGCTTTTAATCGTACCGGAAGTGGGCGCATGAACCGGCAGAATGCGTAGATCGTCACCTTGTGTTAAGGGCTGACCTTTTAAAACATAATCGCCAACGCTAACTAATAAATTGCCGGCAAGTCCGGCGTGCTGTTTGAGCGGAATATAAAAATCCGAACTTAGAGGAAGCGATTGAAGCGGTTGATGATTAGATTGATCTTTCATTTCAGGTGGGTGAATTCCCCCTTTGAAATCCCAAATCTTACCGGAATTAAAACGAGATAATACGTCCGCCATTTATTCCCCCACAACCCATTTTTTTTCGCTACCGTTCACATTCATGACCGGGATGACTAATTTTGCATCAAATTTCCAATCCCAACTGTTAAGATCTTTTTTTACCGGAATCATCGAAATACAATCCGTTGGGCAGGGGGCGACACAAAGTTCACAACCTGTGCAAAGATCAGGAATAACGGTATGCATGGCTTTATTTGTCCCAATAATGGCATCCACCGGACAGGCTTGGATACATTTGGTGCAACCGATACACATATTTTCATCAATGATCGCCACCATTTCTATGGGGTCTTCAACGCCCTCCATCGTAGGGACATCAACTCCTAAAATTTCTGCAATTTTCACCACGGTAGGTTGACCTCCGGGGATACATTTGGTGATGCTATCTCCGTTACAGATGGCTTCTGCATAGGGTTTACAGCCCGGATAACCGCACTGACCGCATTGGCTTTGGGGCAATATGGCATCAATTTTTTCTACGACAGGATCGGCTTCCACCTTTAATTTTAAGGAAGCGATGCCTAAAATCACACCAAAAATCAAGGCGAGTAGGCTGATGACGATAAGTAGCGTAGTCATTATTTCTTTCTTTTTCCTGAAAATTTTTGATAAAGCCCGATAAATAAAATCAGTACGGTGATCGCCATTAAAAGATAAATCATAGGATGAACAATATTATTTAATCAGCCCGGTAAAGCCCATAAAGGCAAGCGACATTAGCCCTGCTGTTATCAACGCAATGGAGGCACCGCGAAATGCGATAGGCACATCTGCTGCCACCAACCGCTCCCGCAATGCGGCAAAAAGCACTAAAACCAAGGCAAAGCCTAATGCTGCACCAAAACCATAAATGACCGATTCCGTTAAATTATGGGCAAGATTAACATTGAGTAAAGCGACACCAAGCACCGCACAGTTTGTCGTAATTAAAGGTAAGAAAATCCCGAGTAAACGATAAAGGGTGGGGCTGGTTTTATTGATCGCCATTTCGGTAAATTGCACGACAACCGCAATCACCAAAATAAAGATGAGCGTGCGTAAAAATGTGGCATTTAAAGGCAGAAGAATATAATGATCCACTAAGTATGAGCAAAGGGACGCCACAGTGAGCACAAAGGTGGTGGCTAACCCCATACCGATGGCGGTTTCAATTTTCTTTGATACCCCCATAAACGGGCATAGCCCGAGGAATTTCACCAGCACAAAGTTGTTAATCAATGCCGTACCGATAATCAATAAAATATAATCTGTCATGGTTATTTGCCTTTTCGATAAGGGCGCTATTATCCCTATTTATGGCGGGAAGAACAATAAGAAATTTGGGGTAGAATAGCGGAAAAGTGCGGTTGTTTTTTGTGTCGTTTTTGGGCTTATAGGAAAAGTGCGCTATGACTTTGTTTAACCATTTGATACTATCCGCATAATTTTACCGTTTTTAAATTAGAGAGGAATAAATGAAAATTGCCTTAGGTATTGAATATAACGGGCAACATTATTTTGGTTGGCAGCGACAAGAAAAGGTGCGTAGTGTGCAAGAAACACTGGAAAATGCGTTATCTTTTGTCGCGAACGAAAAAATTGAAGTATTTTGTGCCGGTCGAACGGATTCCGGCGTACATGGAACAGGGCAAGTGGTTCATTTTGAAACCCAGGCTATTCGCCCTGAAAAAGCCTGGGCATTCGGTACCAATGCCAATTTGCCTGATGATATTGCGGTGAAATGGGCAAAGGCAGTGGACGATGAATTTCACGCACGTTTTTCTGCCACAGCACGTCGCTACCGTTATCTTCTCTATTCTAATAAATTACGTTCAGCCATTTTACCGGCGGGCATTACCCATTGCCATTTGCCATTGAACGCAGAAAAAATGCACCAAGCAGGGCAATTTCTATTGGGTGAACATGATTTTTCTTCCTTCCGTGCCGCACAATGTCAATCCAATACACCTTGGCGAAATGTTCATCATCTTCATGTTGTGCAGAAAGGGGAATATATTATTGTTGATATTCAGGCTAATGCCTTTGTGCATCATATGGTGAGAAACATTGTCGGGAGTTTAATTGAGGTTGGCGCAGGGCATCAGCCCATTGAATGGATGAAATGGTTGTTGGAACAACGAGATCGGAAATTGGCTGCCCCCACCGCCAAACCGGATGGGCTTTATTTAGTGAAGGTGGTTTATCCTGAAAAATTTGTCATTCCGGAAAATAAATTAGGCCCACTTTTTCTTGAAGATAGGCTTATTTAAGAAGGTCACGTTGTCCGACTAGCAAGGCTAGGCAAATTATGGTTTAATACGCAAGATTTTCTAGTGGATAAATAGGTAAACATAATGAGCTGGATTAACCGAATTTTTAGCAAAAGCCCTTCTTCACGTAAAGCGAATGTGCCGGAAGGGGTTTGGACAAAATGTACTTCCTGTGAGCAAGTCCTGTATAGTGAAGAGCTAAAACGCAATCTTTATGTGTGTCCAAAGTGTGATCATCATATGCGTATTGATGCCCGTGAGCGTCTTTTACGTTTATTGGATGAAGGATCAAGCCAGGAAATTGAAGCGGATTTAGAGCCGAAAGATATTTTAAAATTCAAAGATTTAAAGAAGTATAAAGATCGTATCACCTCAGCCCAAAAAGAAACCGGTGAAAAAGATGCACTGATTACCATGACCGGGACACTTTATAATATGCCGATTGTGGTGGCAGCATCAAATTTTGCTTTTATGGGCGGTTCAATGGGATCGGTTGTTGGAGCGAAATTTGTTAAAGCTGCTGAAAAAGCGATGGAACTTAATTGTCCTTTCGTTTGCTTTTCAGCCAGTGGTGGGGCACGTATGCAAGAGGCGCTATTTTCACTTATGCAGATGGCAAAAACCAGTGCTGTACTTGCACAAATGCGTGAGAAAGGCGTGCCTTTTATTTCTGTGTTGACCGATCCGACCTTGGGCGGAGTTTCCGCAAGTTTTGCGATGCTGGGTGATTTAAACATTGCAGAACCTAAAGCCTTAATCGGTTTTGCCGGTCCTCGTGTAATTGAACAGACGGTTCGTGAAAAATTACCCGAAGGTTTCCAACGCAGTGAATTTTTATTGGAAAAA
The DNA here is from genome assembly GCF_001998965.1 of Rodentibacter rarus. GTDB lineage: Bacteria > Pseudomonadota > Gammaproteobacteria > Enterobacterales > Pasteurellaceae > Rodentibacter > Rodentibacter rarus. Next base: position 3,901 of record NZ_MLHJ01000091.1, on the reverse strand, counting down.
GGGGCGATTGATATGATTGTTAAACGAGGCGATATGCGCCATACACTTGCAAGCGTATTAAGTAAATTAACCCATCAACCTTCCCCTTTTAGCGAACCTGAACTTATTGAAGATGAAGCCTAATATGCCTTTAAAAGCCACTTCGCCACTCGCTGAGTGGCTTTCTTATTTAGAAAATAGCCATTTTAAAGCCATCGATCTCGGCTTAGCACGCATTAAATCTGTGGCAGAAAAGTTGGATCTTTTAAACCCCGCCCCCTATGTGATCACGGTGGGAGGAACCAATGGCAAAGGCACCACTTGCCGCTTGCTAGAAACCCTTTTGCTCGATCACGGATTGAGTGTTGGGGTTTATTCTTCCCCACATTTATTACGTTATAACGAACGTGTTCGTATTCAAAACCAAGATTTGAGCGATGAGGCTCATACTCATTCTTTTGCGTTTATTGAAGCACATCGGACGGAATCTTTAACCTATTTCGAATTTAGCACGCTTTCAGCCCTTCATCTGTTTAAACAAGCGAATTTAGATGTGGTGATTTTAGAAGTGGGGCTTGGCGGGCGATTGGACGCTACAAATATCGTGGATAGTCATTTATCGGTGATTACCAGTATTGATATTGATCATACGGATTTTCTTGGCAATACCAGAGAGGCGATTGCCTTTGAAAAAGCAGGGATTTTCCGTAAAAATGCCCCGGTAGTGATTGGTGAGCCTAATGTGCCGAATTCGATGTTGGAGCAGGCGACTCGTTTAGGTTGTCAGGTATCACGCCGAGGTGTGGATTGGTCCTTTCAATCTCAGCCTGAAGGTTGGCAATGGCAAAGCCAAAAAGTGCGGTTAGAAAATCTCCCATTTTGTCAAATTCCCTTAATGAATGCCGCTACCGCATTAGCTGTGGTGGAACAATTACCTTTCAACATCAGTGAAGAAACGATTCGTTATGCTTTACAAAATGTGGAATTGATAGGGCGTTTTCAAACACTTTATGCCGATAAAAGGGAAAAATTGGCGAAGTTATCTGATAAATCACCTCATGACTTACCGACAGTCATTTTTGATGTGGGGCATAACCCTCATGCCGCTGCTTATTTAGCAGAAAAATTAACCGCACTTAAAACACAAAAGCAGGGACGGATTCTCGCTGTGTGCGGTATGCTAAAAGATAAAGATGCTCAAGGTGTTTTCTCTCATCTTATCCCCCTTTTTGATGAATGGTATTGTGTCTCGTTAGAAGGTGACAGAGGGCAATCCGGCGAGGAATTGTTGGCAAAACTCACAGCATTTTCCCCTTGTGTGAATGCAAATTCAGCACATTCTGTTATGGATGGGGTGGAAAGGGCATTAGAAAATGCGGTAAAAAATGACATTGTTCTCGTCTTTGGATCATTTCATACGGTTGCAGCATTTTGGGCAACGTTTGCTTAGCATTTGCCATATATCCCTCTTTAATTATTCACGAATGGTGGCTGTGGATGACGATAATCGTCACCGGGTCACTGTTCTCAATGGTTTATGATAGAGCCGGAATGTTTGAAAATTTCAAAAAAAACAACCGCACTTTAATTTATTTACTATGAATAGAATAAAGTGCGGTTGCTTTTTTATTAATTTTTATAAAGCTCATTATAAAGCGTGCTTTCAAATTGTACTAAAGGGGCTCGTTTTGTTTTGCTTTCTAAATCACCGGTGGAATAACCGTTGATAAACTGGACAAAAGCTATTTTTTCACCACGTGCATTTGTCATAAATCCTGCAAGATTGTAAACGCCTTTTAGTGAGCCGGTTTTGGCGATCACATTTTTGACTAACGGGGGATTAATTAATCCGCCACGTCCACTGATTGTGCCATCTACCCCAGCGATAGGAAAGGTCTCCATTAAGCGCAGCTTATCTTCGTTTTTTGCTATATATTCTAATACAGAAAGCATCGTTTTAGGGGCAACGAGGTTATGACGTGAAAGCCCGGAACCGTCTGCTAAGATACTATTGCCAAATTTAATGCCTTGTTTTTGTAAAGCGGATTTCACCGCCAATGTTCCCAGTTGGAAGGAGGCCGGGCGTTTATAGTAATGGTAGGCAATGGCACGAAATAAGGAGTCGGCAATTTGGTTATCGGATTTTTTCATCATTTTTTTCAATAAATCCGGTAAGGGTTTGGAGAAATGTTGCGCTAATAATTGTCCTTGCTGTGGTTTTTGCGGTTGTAATACTCTTCCGCTAAAGTCGATACCTAAGCGTTTGAGTTGACGTTGAATAATCACTGCGGCGTAAGCATCGGGATCTTGTACCGCAAAACTTAAACCGAAGGGTTTGGATTGACGGGCAAGGCAACCTTTCACTTGATAGCGATTGTTATCGTGTACCACCACATCTAATTGGCAATAGGGGGCTTCGCGGCTGTCTGCCACATAAACTTGTCCGAACACTTGAATGGGAAATTGTGCCGGTACGCTGATTTTGACGGTTTCACCCGGGGCTTGATTGGCATCAAGTTCCGCATAGAAACAGTTATTATCGATATTGGCAGCGGAAGGGGGGGAATTGAAGCACATGGTTAAATCGTTCCAAATCCACCCTAAACCCCGATCATGGCTAGAGAAGACGGAGGTATCTAAGATCAAATCGCCATTGATTTTATTGATCCCTTGTTTTTTTAATTCAGCAAGGAGGCTATAAAGTTGCCCACTGGTGAGATCCGGATCACCGGTAAAACGCGCAATTAAATTGCCCTCTAGGAGCCCATTTTGAATTTTACCATTGGTTAACAGAGCGGTTTCAAATTTGAAGTCATCACCAAGTACTAATTTCGCCGCCACTGCAGTAAAGACTTTTTGAGTGCTTGCCGGCAGCATAAACGTTGAGCCGTTGTGGTCGGCAATAATGGCGTTTTGATTGAGATTTTTGGCAATAATGCCTGCGCTTGCGCCTTCCGGTAGAGCGTTTGTTATCGGTGCGACATTGATTTCTGCCAGGGCTGAAATTGAAAGGCTAAGGGAGAAGAATACAGTGCGAAGTGCGGTTGGAATTAACGATAATTTTGTCATATTCAGCTTGTTATGGTTGCTATTTTTTTTTAGACGAACAATAATAGCCACCGAATGGATGAGAGTAAACCGGATTTTCTCTTTTCTATATAATTTTACCTAACTGCGACAAGATTTTTTAATCTTGCCGTGGTTTTCTTTTTACTCAATTTTTTTAAGGATGCAGTCTATGAAACAAATCCCGATGACGGTTCGTGGTGCAGAACTGTTAAGAGAAGAATTAGATTTTTTGAAAAATGTACGCCGTCCGGAAATCATTAAAGCGATTGCGGAGGCTCGTGAACACGGTGATTTGAAAGAGAATGCGGAATATCACGCCGCACGTGAACAACAGGGGTTTTGTGAAGGTCGTATTCAAGAAATCGAAGGTAAATTAGCCAATTCACAAATTATCGATGTGACGAAAATGCCGAATAAAGGAAAGATCATTTTCGGTGCAACAGTGGTGCTGGTGAATGTGGATACTGATGAAGAAGTGACTTATCAAATTGTGGGGGATGATGAAGCGGATATTAAATCCGGTTTGATTTCCGTGAACTCACCTATTGCACGAGGGTTAATTGGTAAAGAACTGGATGATATGGTCAATATTATCACCCCGGGCGGTAATGTTGAGTTTGAAATTATTGAAGTGAATTACGTTTAACCTCAAATAAAAAAGTGCGGTGGAAATGACCGCACTTTGTGGTATTGACGATATTATAGGGCAGTTGCATAACGTTATTTTTGTTGGGGTGTAGGGACACACTGCGAGTGACCGAATTTTAACCTATTGAAATCATTTGATTTTTACAACGGACACACGCAGTGTGTCCCTACGTTTTGTTAAAACCTCCGATTTTACGCATTTGCG
>NZ_MLHJ01000090.1 GCF_001998965.1 Rodentibacter rarus | reverse complement strand
GGTATTATGTAGCAAATGCACAAAACAGAAATTTTAACCAAAACGTAGGGATACACTGCGTGTGTCCGTTATAAAATCAAATTATTTCAATAGGTTAAAATTCGGACACACGCAGTGTGTCCCTACAAGTAACAAAAAACAACGTTGTGCAACTGCTGCATAATACCGTATTTTTTCACCGCACTTTCTTGAAATCCCCTGATAGCGTTTGACAGCTTTTTCCCTTCCCCCTATTATCTCGCAGATAATGTTACACCCATAATGACAAGGAATAATGCAATGATTGCTTACACCTTTTTATCTTTATTTACCCTTGCGGCAATAATTTTTATCATCAATTCCCATTACCGATGGACTTATCTCTTTGCCATTTCGTTATTTGTTTTCTTCTTCGGCGGAATGCTTGCCCTCACTGGGCAATGGCAACGCGCGCTTAATTTCGCCTCCGTCCTCTTTGTTGCATTGATGTTATTCCACCGCTTGAAAATCCATTATTACAAACAGCCCTTACTCATTTCCGATTTTTTTCTTGTGGTGGATTGGCGAAACTGGGAAACCCTTATGCACTATAAAGGGGCATTAGTCGGCGTGATAGGTTTGCTTGGCTTACTTGGCTATGCCATTTTCGGCTGGGCTCATGTTGAGTCAGTCGGAGCATTTGGTCATATTCTCGGGGGAATATTATTTCTCGGCAGTTTTGCTTTAATGTGGCATTATTCTAAAAATCCTCAGGCTTTGCAGGTTTGGTTAGATTCCCTCCCCGATGACGGACGTGATGTCTTTTTAAATTTACCGATGTCTTGCCGGGGGATATTCTTTAAAGTGCCACAATTCCTCGGAGAAGGTGAAAATTTTACGAAAAAAATGACCGCACTTTATGCTGAGCAAACAGAGCAAGCGCCCACCACCAAGCCGGATATTGTGGTGGCGTTGTTAGAATCCACCCTGAATCCGCATCAATTTGCTTTCACCCAACAAAATATTCCCCCTTTACCAATGTTTGAACAGCAAAATGACACGGTATTTATCTCACCATTACGGGTGCATACTTTTGCCGGTGCCACTTGGCGATCGGAGTTTAGTTTTCTTGCCGGCGTGCCTTGTACAGATTTTGGCGCATTAGCCAGTGGCGTGTTCTATTCTGTTGTGCCACATTTACAATCAAGTTTTGTTAAAAATTTACGGGTACAAGGTTATTTTTGTGTCGCACTTTCGCCTTTCACCAAAGGTAACTACAACGCAAAATCCGCTTACGATCATTTTGGTTTTGATTTAATGTTACAACCGCAAGATTTAGGCTACCCTGCCCCTTTGAGTAAAAATTTGTGGACGATCAGCAGTGAAGAAATGATGACATACACCAGAATGATTTTAGAAAAACAACATCCTTCACTCGAAAAAATTAATCAACCTCTGTTTGTCTATGTGTTAACCATGCGTGAGCATGGTCCTTATCGTTTGGATATGGAAAATCGCTACAATCTTGCGATGCCAAATCTCAGTGATAAAAGTATTTCCGCCCTCAATGATTACACCCAACGTATTGTTGCCCTAAATGACGCCATTGAGAAAATGGATGATTACTTACACCAACGCAATAAGCCCTTTGTTTTTGGTTATTTTGGCGATCATCAAGTGGCCTTTGATAACGCTATTCCTGCCAAAAAAGGCGATTTACCTTTGCCGGATTACATTACCCAATTTGTGGTAAGAACGAATGTTGATACCACTTTTAAACAAGAACAGGATTTTCTCGATCTTGCTTTTGCCGGCGGGGTATTGCTGGATGTAGCAGGGCTAGCGGCACAAGATGATTTTATGAAAGCGAATAAAGCGATGCGTCATCTAAGCAGCGGCAAATTGGAAGACTGTGCCGATAGCCAATTGGTCAATGATTATCGCCACTATCTCTACCAACAACTGAAAATTACACAGTAATGTTAAATTGTTGCAAAAACTTGTCGAATTATTATCCAATCTTTCATTATAATGAGAATGAGTTTTCAACAATAAGGAGCTTATTATGAATCTAAAAACTCTCTTGGCATTAACCTTAACGGCGGTATGCACATCGGCTGTGGCCCATGCCCAAACTACCGATAAATCGATTGAAGTGAAAGTTCAACAGCTTGATCCGGTAAAAGGAAATAAAGAAGTGGGGACTGTCACCATCACCGAATCGGCTTACGGTTTAGTCTTTACTCCAAATTTACAAGGCTTAACCGAGGGCTTACATGGTTTCCATCTTCACCAAAACCCAAGCTGTGAACCAAAAGAAAAAGACGGCAAACTCACCGCAGGTCTAGCCGCCGGTGGTCACTGGGATCCAAAAGAAGCCAAACAACACGGTTATCCATGGCAAGATGATGCCCATTTAGGGGATTTACCGGCATTAACCGTATTACATGACGGCACCGCAACCAATCCGGTGTTAGCCCCACGCATTAAACATTTAGATGAAGTGCGTGGCCGTTCCATGATGATTCACGCCGGTGGTGATAACCATTCCGATCACCCAGCGCCACTGGGTGGTGGCGGAGCCCGTATGGCGTGTGGTGTGATTAAATAAATTGATTTTTAGAAATGCAAGAGATAGCCTTGACAAATCTAGCAGTTACAGTTTTAATTTCCCCTAAATTTTCATATAAAACAGATGAGGTCGTCATGAAAAAACTCTCACTCGCTACAACTGTAGCAATATTACTGGCAAGTCTGGTTGGCTGCTCAACTCAAACCTATATTGTGTCTGAACAATCCGCTCAAGAAAAAGCAAGTTTCGATAAAATGCAACATTTCTTTGTTGCCGGCATTGGGCAACAAGTTGAAAAAGAGACCAATGAGGTTTGTGCCAATGGCAGCACGGCTAAAGTACAAACACAACAAACTTTCTTAAACGGGTTATTAAATATGATTTCTTATGGCATTTATAGCCCGAGAGATATGAGAATCTATTGCAAAAAATAAGGAATGATATGATGAAAAAATTTTTAATGACGCTTTTAGCCACTACCACCTTACTACTTTCTGCTTGTTCAACTCAAACCGCCTATGTAAAAAGCCAAACCGGTAAATTAACGCTTGAAGATAGCCAAACGTTCTTCCTATTTGGTGTCGGTCAAGAAGAAACGGTGAATGCCGTAAAGGTTTGCGGAAGCGAAGAAAAAATTGCGAAAGTTGAAAGCGAATTAACAGGCAAAAATATCTTATTGGGCATAGTGACTTTGGGTATTTACACCCCTCGTACGGCTCGTGTTTATTGCCAATAATTTAAAATTAAGAAAAAGCTAATGTTATAAATTTATACATTAGCTTTTTTATTGAGGATTTGACACCCTTTTTTCTTCTGTCTATTTATTATAAAAAGAGTTTGGGTTGAGGTCAGTGAATAGGACAATATGGAATGTAGAATCCATATGCCTTTTTATACCGGAAAGAGAAAATTCTATCAATAAGATAAGTAAAAAAACAGTCTTGTTTTTTTACTTTTATTTTGTGCAAATTAAGGGGGAATGACGCTGATGAAGAGAATAAAAATGCCATTTACTTCGGCACGCCACGCAAAAGCGGGATCGGTTCATAAGGTGCGATAGACGTTGGTGCCGGAGTATCGTTAAACAGTAAAATAAATGGTTTTGGTGGGACGATACGTTCATTTCGCCATAAACTTCCCATACCGACAAGTTGAATGTCTGAAGGTAAATGGCGTAAACCTTGCTGCAAAACGGCAACCGTATTTTTACGGGGATGTCCAATAACGATAGCCGTCCCCTGTTTTCTCGCATACTGAATTGCCGCTTGGAACTGACGCTGTACATCCGCTAATTCATTGCTATCATCCAAGAAAATATGCCGTTCAAGGGAACGTACTCCTTGTTCTTTCGCCATTTTCCCGGCAACAGAACGCCCAATGGTTCGGCTATCTAAAAAAAACAAATGTTGTGTGCGAAGTGCGCTCATAAGGTGGCGCATTAATGTGCTGTCTGCTGTGGCGGCACTGCCCATATGGTTATTTATTCCAATGGCATAACTCACCACGTTTTTGGCTTGTTGAACCCGTTGAGCCACTTGTTCTGCCGACATACCCAAATGTAGCCCACCTTCTTCAATTTTCATTTGCCCCATAGGTTGCATCGGCATATGAATAAGAATATCACGCCCTTGCTTTTTGGCTTCTTGATTACGCACTTTGGCATAGGGGGCGACAGGGATAATCGCCACAGAAATCTCACGAGGCATAGCAAAAATTGCCGCATCTTCTTTAGGGTGATACCCTACATCATCAATGACGATGGCCAATTTACTTTGTGAAAACGCACCGATTGAAAAAAGGGTTAGGGAAAAAACAATGAAAATTTTGACCGCACTTTTGAGTAAAACCGCCATTATTTTATCCACCCCGCAGGATTAACCGGTGTTCCTTTACGGCTAATCCCGAAATATAACGCCGGACGGGAAAGTTCACCGGTATTGCCCACCTGAGCAATAGTTTGACCGGCAGACACCAGCTGATTCGGTTTAACGAATACCGCTTGGTTAAAGCCATATAAACTCAAATCACTGTCGCCGTGTTTAATGATCACCATATAGCCATAGCCGTTAAGTTGTCCGGCAAGAATCACTCGCCCGGCGGCAATCGCACGTACCGGTGTGCCATTTGGTGCGGCAATCACCATTCCCTTCCAGCGTGCCTCTCCGGCTTGAGTTGAACCAAAGGCATAGAGTATTGAACCATTCACCGGCTTACTATATTGGCGTTTGGCTGTCCCTAAGCCACCGGAACTATTAATCAACTGACGCTCTTGTGCTGTGGGTTTATAGGGTTTGGCAGTCCGTTTTTCTTCCGCTTGTTTGCGCTGAGCCAAGGCTTCCCGCTCACGTTGTTCTTGTTGGCGGGCGGCTTGTTCGGCACGTTGAATTTCTTGGCGTAATGACGTTTCATTAGCCCGCAAACGCGCTAATTTATTTTGATCTTGATGAATGGTTTTATTGATTTCATTTAGTGTAGATTGACGTTCACGCTGAATTTTTTCTAATTCTTGCTGTTGTTTTTTTTGACTAGAAAGCTGATCTTTATGGGTTTGTTGCTGCCCCAAAATCGCCTCTTTCTGTTTCACAATTTGCATTTGTGTGGCTTGCAAATGATGAATCATTTCAATTCGGGTTTGGTTTAAATGTTCATAGTACACTTTCATACGCGATGCTTTTTGGGCATCTTCCGAGAGCATTCTCTCTAACACGGAAGGATTTAATCCCGAGCGATAAATCATATCCATTTGTTTGGCAAGCTTGGCTTTTTGCTCACGTTCTTGCTTTTCTAAAAGTTTGAGTTGTTTATCCGCATCAGTAATTTGTTTGCGAATTTCTTTCAAACTCAGTTCGGTTTCACGCAATTTTCCTGCTACAGAATTTATCTGGCTTTCTTGATTTTTTAAGGTGGATTGAAGTTTTGCCTGCGCTCGTTTTTGTTCCGCCAATTTAGACTCTTGTTGTTTGATTTGTTGTTGAATTTGATTGAGATCGGCACTTTGGCTACCGACTGAAAACAACAACGCACCACAACCAAAAAGTGCGGTCAACATCGCTGATGTTTTTAGGCGGAAGAGAGAAAATGACATAAATCATCCTAATTCACAAAACTGCGCAAATCTTATCATATTTGTTGAAAGGCGAAAAAGTTTCACACGGATTTTTTGCGAAAGATCAGGAAATTCTGCCTTTTTGCTTTTAAATAACGGCATTTTTTGCTATAAAGTGCGCATTCTTTTTTACTTAAAATATTAGGAGAACCCTATGGAATTAGTATTCATTCGTCATGGTTTTAGTGAGTGGAATGCAAAAAATTTATTCACCGGTTGGCGTGATGTGAATTTGACCGAACGCGGTGTAGAAGAAGCCAAGGCTGCGGGTAAAAAATTATTAGATGCCGGCTATGAATTTGATATTGCGTTCACTTCCGTATTAACCCGTGCTATTAAGACTTGTAATATCGTGTTAGAAGAATCCCATCAATTATGGATTCCTCAAGTAAAAAACTGGCGTTTAAACGAGCGTCACTACGGTGCATTACAAGGCTTAGATAAAAAAGCAACGGCAGAACAGTATGGAGATGAACAGGTTCATATTTGGCGTCGTTCTTACGATATTTCACCACCGGATTTAGATCCGCAAGATCCGAATTCTGCGCACAATGACCGCCGTTACGCTCATCTTCCGTCAGATGTCGTACCTAATGCGGAAAACTTAAAACTCACCTTAGAACGTGCACTTCCATTTTGGGAAGATCAAATTGCACCGGCAATGCTTTCCGGTAAACGTGTTTTAGTGGTCGCTCACGGTAATTCACTCCGTGCCTTGGCAAAACACATTATCGGTATTTCTGATGAAGAAATTATGGATTTTGAAATTCCAACCGGTCAACCATTAGTGTTAAAACTTGACGATAAATTAAACTATGTAGAACATTACTACCTTTAATTTTTTATTTAATTCAAAGTGCGGTTAGTTTTAGCCGCACTTTTTGTTTAAGGAAAGAGAAATGAAAAAGTTAGCTTATATTCTTTTTGTATTATTGCCTTTTATGGCAACAACCACCTTTGCCGCCCCTCCTCATAAAAATACCTCAACCAAACAAACAGCCCAACAAGCGAAGAAATCACAAACAAAAAAAAGTACGGAGAAAAACACAAAGAAAAATAATGTGGAAAATCAAAGATCGGTAGGGAAAAAATCAGCCTCAAAACCAGAGAAAAATAAAGTTAAAAAACAAACTGCTACGAATAAAAAATCTACAGAATCGCAAAGTCGAAAAACAGCTCAAAAAGCGATAAAAAAATCGGAAAAAAATAAGAGAGCCGAACAGAAAATGGCACAGAAAAATCCTGAAAAGGCGCAGAATAATACATTAAAAGCCGCTCCCCTTAGCCAAGCCTCAAAAAACGTTATTGTGCCGGAATGTCAAGATAATCAGGTTACTCGGGTTCTCTCTGATGCCTTCCATCGGCAAGGTAAAGTAATGAAGACCCCTATGACGGTGAAAAATCTGAGCCAAATGCGTGAAACCCAATATTATCCTCAACAAGGCATCCGTAGTTGCTATGCACGAGTGGAAACAACCGGTAAAACATATCAAACAAATTACAGTGTAATTTTAAATGGTGGTGGCTTTTTTGTTCAGGTCGAAAATGCGCAGGCAGTATTTTAGACCGTAAAAAATAGGGTGCAGCTCATTGTTGCACCTTATTTACATTTAATTGAAAAAACAATGCCTCGATTTCCCTTTCTGATAGCTCACGATATTCGCCATTTGCGATACCCTCAATGGAAAGTTGCCCAATCGCATAGCGAACCAAACGCAACGTGGGAAAGCCAATGTGGGCGGTCATTCGTCTGACTTGACGATTTCGCCCCTCGCTGATTTTAATTTCCAACCATGAAGTGGGAATGGATTTCCGTTCTCGGATAGGCGGTATGCGGGGCCATAAATTCGGCGCTGAAATCAACCGCACTTTTGCCGGCTTTGTCATACCGTCTTTGAGGATGATCCCTTGTCGTAATAAGGCGAGATCTTGCTCGCTCGGTTCGCCTTCCACCTGCACCCAATAGGTTTTTTCGGTTTTAAATTGGGGATCGGCAAGGCGATGTTGTAATGCCCCATTGTTGGTAAGAATAAGTAATCCTTCACTATCCCGATCTAATCGCCCTGCCGCATAAATATGCGCAATAGGAATGAAATCCTTAAGGGTGGCTCGTCCGTTTTCATCGGTAAATTGCGTGAGAACATCAAAAGGTTTGTTAAACAAAATCACACGGGTTTGTGTCATCGCTTTGGTCTTTGGTTTTGGCGATTTTGATGAATGAAAAGAAACGCCAACGTTCTTTTGGTTTGCGTTTCTCTTATTTTTAGCGCTTCTAGGAGCAAAGGGGGCGTGCATTATTAGTGATTTTTATGGCTGGTGCTATAGAGAATTTTATCCGTATAAGCCAAGGCAATGGCAGACACGAGAAAACCGAGATGAATGAATAATTCCCACATAATGGTTTTTTCAGGAATTTTTGCCGCATTGACAAAGGTTTGAAGTAAATGGATAGAGGAAATACTGATGATCGACATTGATAATTTCACTTTAAGCACGGTCGCATTCACATGGCTCATCCATTCCGGCTGGTCGGGATGATTGCGGGTTCTTAATTTTGATACGAAAATTTCATAGCCACCGATAGTCACCATCACTAATAAATTAGCGATCATTACGACATCAATTAAATTTAACACGGCTAACATAATGGTTTCCGAATCCATTTCATTAACATGAGTAATCAGATACCACAGGGATTTCATAAATTTATAGGCATAAATGCCTTGAACGACAATTAACCCCAAATAAATCGGCAGTTGTAACCAGCGACTGGAAAAAATAATTTTACTCAGCATATTGGATTGCGCATTGTATTTGGAGTAGGGATCGACCTGTGATTGTTTTTGTTCCATTTTGTTTCCTAAATAAAGTTATATTGCTAATAAGAGCTACAAAAAATAGCAGTTTTTTTGAAAATGGCAATAAAAACGTGGATTATTTTGCTTTTTGTGTAACCATCGATAAGCGGCTTAAATCTATACCATTATTTAACAATTCGACATTTGGCATCGTTTTATTGGCTTTAGCGGATAAATCCTTAAAGCGCTCAATTTTTCCGACCAAGCCTTGTTGTCCCACAAAGGCTGTCACCGTGCTGTTATATTGGTTGCTGACGGTGGAAAGGGTATTGCCTAATTTATTCAAACGTTCTGCCACTAAACAAATTTGGTTATAAATCTCACCGGCTTTTTCAGCGATTTCTCTCGCTTCAGCATTGCCCCGTTCAATTCGCCACAAATTTGCTACGGTGCGTAAAATTGGCATTAGCGTAGTGTGCGAAACCATAATGACATTTTTTTCATAGCCATAATTAAAGAGATTTGGATCTTGTTTTAATGCTTCAATATAAGCCGGCTCAAGTGCAATAAACATCAGCACAAAATTAGGGCTATGTATACCAATTAAGTTGCTGTAATCTTTTCTGTGTAAATCATCCATATGATTTTTTAAGGCTTTAAGATGCTCTCGAAGTAAACGATCACGCTCAATTTCATCCACAGAATTGACCGCACTTTCATAGGCATTTAACGACATTTTGCTGTCAATAATCAGGTGTTTTTCATCGGGTAAATTCAACACGAAATCAGGGTAATTCCGTCCGCCTTGCTCATCTTTGAAATGGGCTTGAGCGCTGTAATGCACATTTTCAATCAAGCCGGCAAGCTGTAATGCCCGTTCTAATTGCACTTCTCCCCAATTTCCCAGGGTTTTCTTTTCCCCTTTTAAAGCAGAAGTTAAATTGTTCGCCTCTTGCGACATATTTAAACCGATTTCCAGCACTTTTTTAATCTCTGCTTCTAAGCCCGCATTGCCTTTTAAGGATTCCGAGTGAATTTCATTCACCCGTTTTTGGAAACTCTCAATTTGTTCACGGAAAGGTGTGAGCAACGTTTCCAAAGCAGTTTGATTGGTTCGATTAAAAGACCGACTTTTTTCATCCAAAATACGATTAGCAAGATTTTGAAATTCCACCGCAAGTTGCTGTTTCGATTGTTCAATATTTTGTTGCTGCTCGGCAAAATGCTTTTCTTTTTCCGCCAAGGTTGTTTTTAACCCTGTCAGCTCTTGTGAAAGTGCGGTCAATTTTTCCGTTAAATATTGTTGTTCCTCTTCTTTGCGTAATAGATGAGTTTGGCTCTGTTGTAGCTGGTTTTGTAAGCTTTCTGCTTGTGCCGAGGCAATACCAAAACGCTCTTTCAGCGCCGTGATCTGCGCCGCAATCTGCTCGTTGCGAGCCTGCTCCTCATCTAATTCTTTAGCAAGATAAGCCATTTTTTCATCACGCTCAGCTAAACGGATTTGCAACCCCTCACTTTCTGTTTGAGCTTTCACAGTGCGCTGCTCCAACAGATTTTTTTGTTGATTGAGCAAATCAAAACGCTCGGCAAGTTGATTAAAATCACTATTGGTTTTATTCAAATCTTGCTGTAATTCTTGCACATCACGTGAACGGCGGGCGAGTAAAAAACAGAGCATAATCAGAATAAAAAGCGATATACCAAGAAGTATAAGAAAAGAAGGGGTTATCCACATTGTCATAAGAATCCTCAAAATTTTTGCAGATTTTATCACATGAGATGAACTCACTCTAATAGGGAATATTTTAAAAATATTGACTACACGTTAATTTTAGACTGCGTATTGATGCAAAGAATGTCTTCATCTATAAAGGTCATAAAATTTCATCATTTTTATTGTAGCTAGACTTAAAAAACATACGCTATACGTATGGAATCAAATAGCTTAAGCGATGAATAGAAAAATCCTCACTGTATAATGAACAAGGCTGACAACCAAAATTCAAAATATAGGAGGACGAGTCATGGTAAGTAAATCCGATGACGATTTAAGTCTATTAAATATAAAAGAACGGTAAGTATTATAAATATAGAAGAAAAGCCATTTATGGCAAGATAAGAATGGATATAGGTAGTATATTAAGGCAATTATGCGACTATAAAAGTGGAGAAATAATAGAAACACAGGCAATGAGAGATCATATTCATATGTTGGTCAAGATTTCCCCCGAACTTGGCAGTATCAAGTTTTGTGGGCTATCTGAAAGGGAAATCGTCGTGAATGATATTAGAAAGGAATGCGAATTTAAAATATAGGTATGGAAATTGGCATTTTGGGGCGAAGGAGATTATGTAAAAGTTCGATGGGTTTAAATACAAAGATAGTGGAAGAATATATAAGGAATCAAGAAAAGGAAGATATAGTTCAAGATAATTTATTGAGGAAAGAGCATATGACCCCCTTTAAGAGGTGAAGTCATTGTGTGGTTGTCTGTTTTTCATATGCCCCTAGAGGGGCAGTTAAGTTCTAGAGCCTTATAGGGTAGTCTAAAAATCGCACGTTTTACGTGCGGATTGTTATTTTCCCTATTTGGCATTAAAAAATAGAGAGAGAAATAAATTAGGAGAAAAACATTTGGAAAATTGACTTCACTTTAACTTGCAACAGTCGGTAAATAACCGGTCTGGATTAAGAATGGAATGACCATTATCACTATGCCAATCATCAACGCAAACACTAAAGCAATGTTTCCGCCCATTACTCGATAAGCCAGTTGGGGATTTTTTTGACGGGTACGCCATGCCAATCCTATAGGTAAAATCAAACAGTAAAAGGCACACAACAAGCCTGCATAGCTTAATGCGGTGATAAAACCTTTGGGGTAAAATAGGGCAAACACGAGCGGTGGCAGGAAGGCTGCAAGGGTGAGCGAAAGTCGGTTATGCGGCAAATGATAGCGTTTAAATAAATCCCCTAAACCTTCAAATACGCCAAGCATTACACCAAGAAAAGAGGTGATAAGCGCAAGTGCAGAAAAAATACGTACCACTTCACCCATTATATTTGAGCCGGTAATTTCACGCACGGCATTGACTAAACCATTTAAGGTAGGCTCTGCTTGTAAGATGCGGACAAATTCACTTTGGCTCAATACACCGTGGGTCGCCAGCTGCCACACTAAATAGGCAATCAGTGGAATTGCCGTGCCGATCAGAATTGCTTTGCGAAATTGCGCAACGTTGCCGTCTAAATAGCTGTTTATGCTTGCCATAATTACGTGGAAACCGAAAGAGGTGAAAAAAATCGGTGCCGCAGAAATCACAAAGGCATAATCAAGGGGCAATGCCATCAGGTTATCTGTTGCTACTTTAGGTAGCATCATAAACAGTACAAAAGCAAAAGCGAGTAATTTACCGATGAATAATAATCGGGTGATGCCGTCCACTCCTTTTGTGCCGATCACTACAAAAGAACCGAGGACTACGGTAAAAATAATAATGGAAGTTTTAAGGGGGAGTACTTCCATTCCCAGTGCGGTTGGGAGCCCTGAAAGCAAGGAACCTCCCCCGGTGATATAGGCTGCGGAAAGCGCATAAAGTAAGACAAGCAAACTGAATGTGGCAAGGATTCTTCCCGGTACACCGAAGTATTTTTCTGCGAGTGTTGCTACGCCATCATTGAGCTGATCGGCGGTTTGATACACTTCCACAAACAATAAACCACTATAAACGAGCAATGTCCAAAGCCCGACTAATAACAAAATGGTGTAGCCAAAGCCCATTCCTGCGGATGTCAATGGCATTGCAAGCATTCCTGCCCCAATGGTTGTGCCGGCAATAATTAAGGCACTTCCGAATGTTTTATTTTTTAGCATAAAATTAACCTTATATTTATGTTGTGTTTGAAAATTAAAGATAGTGATACGTTGTGTGTTCGTTTATAACATATTGAAATAATTGAATTTAATAATGAACATATGCAAGGTGTCCTATATCCCCAAAAATGCCATTAAATTTGACCGCACTTTTCTTTGTAATGATAGCGACAAACGGAAAGGTAGGTGTCGTTTCCGCCAATTTGGATTTGTTCCCCCTCTTTGACGATTTCGCCATTTTCTGTGAGACGAAGCACAAAATTCGCTTTTCGTCCGCAATAGCAGATGGTTTTTAATTCTTCCAGTTGATCCGCCCAAGCCAACAAATATTTACTTCCTTCAAATAATTCTGCTTGGAAATCGGTGCGTAATCCGTAACACAGCACAGGGATGCCAAGTTTATCGACCACATCACTTAATTGATATACTTGTTGTTTGGTGAGAAATTGGGCTTCATCAATCAGCACGCAATGAATTTTTTCCTGTTGTAAATGTTGATTGATTTCACGAAACAAATCAGTACCGGCATTAAATAAATTCGCATCTTGAGAAATGCCAATACGGGACGTGACTTTTCCTGCGCCGAAACGATCATCTATCGCTGCTGTATAAACCATCGTATTCATATTGCGTTCACGGTAGTTATAAGAGGATTGTAATAGTGTGGTGGATTTTCCGGCATTCATCGTGGAATAGTAAAAATACAATTTTGCCATTATTTAATTATCCATTTCCAAACGTGGTAAGTGAGAAAGCCGGTAAAAGGGGGCAATGCGGCAAGCAATAATACGCCATAAGTCGTGCCTCCGCCCACTTGTCGCCCTGCAAAGGTGAGAATATTCACGATATCGCCACTTGAAGAGGTGAAAACCCATACGCCAATGGCGATTAACACAATAAAGCAAGCGATGCCTGCCGCACGCATTGCACGAAATTTAATTTCTTTCATTCAATTCTCCTTAAATTGCCGAGAGTTCTGTCATAGGCCAACGCGGTTTGACTTCTATCGCCAATTCATTGTGCTGACCTTGTTTTAACCGTAAAAAGCCGGTATAGGCAATCATTGCGCCGTTATCGGTACAAAATTGTGGTTGGGGGTAGAAGACTTCGCCTTTTAAACCGTGCATTAATTTTGCTAAGGTTTCACGCAATCTTTTGTTGGCACTCACGCCACCGGCAATAACCAAGCATTTGTAGCCTGTTTCTTTTAATGCTCGCTTACATTTGATGGTTAAAGTATCCACTACCGCTTCTTGAAAGGCATAGGCAATATCCGCTTTAGTTTGTTGGGTTAATTCCCCTTCTTCTTTGAGTGCTTGGTTGATGGTATTGGCGGCAAAGGTTTTCAAGCCGGAAAAACTGAAATCCAACCCGGGACGATCCGTCATTGGGCGTGGAAAGGTGAAACGGTTAGGCGAGCCTTGTTGCGCCAATCGAGAAAGTGCTGCACCGCCTGGATAATCTAAGCCGAGTAATTTTGCGGTTTTATCAAAGGCTTCCCCGGCAGCATCGTCAATAGATTCGCCAATGACTTCATAACACCCTACGCCATCCACTCTCACCAATTGCGTGTGTCCACCCGAAACCAGCAATGCCACAAAGGGGAAGTGCGGTCGGTTTTCATCCAGCATTGGGGCAAGCAGATGTCCTTCCATATGATGTACGCCAATCGCCGGTACATTCCATGCATAGGCAAGGGCGCGGGCAATAGTCGCCCCTACAAGCAATGCGCCCACAAGCCCGGGACCGCTGGTATAAGCCACGCCATCAATGTCTTCCGGTGTTAGATTTGCTTCGGCTAATGCTGCTTGAATGAGTGGGGCGGTTTTGCGGATATGATCACGCGAAGCAAGCTCCGGCACCACGCCGCCATAATCTGCATGGAGCGCAACTTGGCTATAAAGTTGATTCGCAATGAGTCCTTTTTGTTCATCATAAATCGCCACCCCGGTTTCATCACAGGAGGTTTCGATGCCTAAGATTTTCATTGATTTTCTCAATTTAGTTTTTAAAATAGGCGCAATTTTACCTTGTTTAAGCGGTTTTAACCAGTTGAAACCATGAATTAAGGCAAATTACGCATTCTTTCCTTTACTTCTCCCCTGAAAGTAGATTAGAATTGCGACCTTTATTGGATTTGCCATCTTGTGGCATAGATAAATTTTTAAATTGCAATTAAATTAAACTCATTGAGGTGATTGGCTTATGCCTGTAATTAAAGTACGTGAAAACGAATCCTTTGACGTAGCGTTACGTCGTTTTAAACGCTCTTGCGAAAAGGCCGGTATTTTGGCTGAAGTTCGTGCTCGTGAATTCTATGAAAAACCAACTACTGTTCGTAAACGTGAAAAAGCAACGCTTGCAAAACGTCACGCAAAGCGTAACGCTCGTGAAAATGCGCGTAATGCTCGCTTATACTAATTAGTAGTATTTTCTAACTCGAGTTATACAAACCGTGATTCCTTTGGTATCACGGTTTTGTTGCTTTAAAATTTGGTCAAAAATGACTGCACTTTCACATCCTATTTCAAGGAGACAAAGGCAATGAAAGGCTCTATTCCTCGTCCATTTATTGATGATTTGTTGACAAAATCTAATATCGTTGATGTGGTAAATGCTCGCGTGAAATTAAAAAAAGCCGGGCGAGATTATCAGGCCTGTTGCCCTTTCCACCACGAAAAAACGCCTTCTTTCACGGTGAGTGAGAAAAAGCAGTTTTATCATTGTTTCGGGTGTGGCGCACACGGCAATGCGATTTCCTTTTTAATGGACTACGACAAGTTAGAATTTGTGGAAGCCATTGAGGAACTTGCGGCGATGGCTGGGTTGGAAGTGCCTTATGAAAAACGAGCTAACACCGCAAATCAGCACGCTCAAATAAGCTATCAAACCAAACGTAATCTGTATGAATTAATGAAAGCGATTGCGATGTTTTATCAAGCGCAGTTGCCTTTCCATATTCCGGCACAGCATTACTTGCAACAACGTGGACTATCCCCCGACATCATTGAGCGTTTTCAAATTGGCTTTGTGCCGAATTCGCTAGATACTGTATTACGAAAATTTGGTATTAACCGTGAAGAACAGCAGAAACTACGTGATCTTGGTATGCTGTCGCAAAATGAACGAGGTAATGTTTACGATAAATTCCGCAATCGAATTATGTTCCCTATTCGGGACAAACGTGGGCGAACCGTGGCATTCGGTGGTCGGGTGTTGGGCGATGAAAAGCCCAAATATTTAAACTCACCGGAAACCGTCACCTATCACAAAGGCAGTGAGCTTTATGGCTTATATGAAGCCTTGCAAAGCAATGATGAACCGGCAAAATTATTGGTGGTGGAAGGTTATATGGACGTGGTGGCTTTGGCTCAATTTGGAGTAAATTATGCCGTTGCCTCTCTTGGGACTTCGACGACATCAGAGCAAATTCAGCTGCTTTTCCGTTCCACGGAGCAGGTGATTTGTTGTTATGACGGTGATCGTGCTGGACGGGATGCCGCCTGGCGAGCGTTGGAAAATGCGTTGCCTTATTTGGAAGACGGACGACAAATTAAATTTATTTTCCTGCCTGATGGCGAGGATCCCGATACTTATATCCGCCAATACGGCAAAGAAAAATTTGAAGAATACATTGAACGTGCACAATCGCTCACCGATTTTCTTTTTGCTCATTTAAGCCCACAGGTGGATTTTTCCACAAAAGAGGGACGAGGTAAATTAGTCGCCCTTGCCTCCCCTTTAATTCGCCAAATTCCGGGTGAAGCCTTGCGCTTATCTTTACGTAATACGCTGGCACAAAAGCTCGGGATTTTTGATGAATCCCAACTGGAAAGTTTAATCCCTAAACATACGACATTCCCCGAGCCAATAAGTCGTGATTCTCAATCAAAAATGAAACAAACACCAATGCGGCTTGTGATTTCCCTTTTGTTACAAAATACCCATTTAGTGAATCGCATTACTGAAGCGGGGCTTATGGCGTTGAGAGGGGAAGCTGGTTATGATTTATTAGAAAAATTGACCGCACTTTGCCGCTCGCGGGAGGGGATGACTATGGGGCAAATCCTTGAACATTTTCGTGATACGGAATACAGCCGCCCCCTTGAAATTTTAGCCACATGGGAGCATTTACTGGACGATAAAGAAATCATTAACGCCTTTTCACAAAATTATCGCCGCTTGAATATTCAAGCCATTGAACGTGATATTGCGATGCTGATTGCAAAAGAGCGATCTGAGGGATTAACGGAACAAGAAAAACAAGTGCTTGTCACGCTTATTAGCGGCAAAGAAGAACAGAAAAAACAGTTAGTTAATCCTCTATAACAGTGATAAAATCCTTCGCCAAAAAAGCGAAAAAATTCATCCATCAAAAACACGACGACACAGGTATAAAAATGGAACAAAATCAACAATCTACTGCGGAACAGTATTCAGAACAAATTGAACAACTGATGGAATTAGGTCGAACGCAAGGTTATTTAACCTATGCAGAAATTAATGACTTGTTGCCAGAAGATGTGGTCGATCCTGAATATTACGATAAATTACTCCAAACTTTGCAAAATGATGCCGGGATTCCGGTGTTGGATGAAGCACCGGAAAGTGATGATATGATGTTAAACGACACGATTCCGGATGAAGATGCCGTAGAAGAGGCGACACAAATTCTCTCTAATGTGGAATCGGAAATTGGTCGCACAACGGATCCTGTGCGTATGTATATGCGCGAAATGGGGACAGTCGATCTCTTAACGCGTGAAGATGAAATCAGCATCGCCAAACGAATTGAAGAAGGCATTGATGAAGTTCAAACTTCCATTGCGGCTTACCCTGAAGTACTCAATGACCTACTCAATCAATACGCTAAAGTCGAAGAAGGTAATTTTCGCCTTGCCGATCTCATTTCAGGTTTTGTGGATCCCAATATCGTCACGGAAGAAACGCCTGAATTGTCGGAAAATTTTGATGAAGATGAAGAAAGTAACACAACAGACGTTGATATTGACGATAACGAAGAGGAAGAAGAGGATAACGATTCCACAGCGGACAACTCGGATAGTGACAACACTATCGATCCTGAAGTCGCGCGTGAGAAATTCACCGAGCTTAAAACACAGCACGCTAAAACTTTGGCCGCCATTGCCAAACACGGACGTGATCACAAAAAAGCACAGGAACAAGTTGTTTTACTCGCTGAAATTTTCAAACAATTCCGCCTTGTACCAAAACAATTCGATTCACTTGTGCTATCTATGAAAAATATGATGAAACAAGTGCGAGTCGAAGAGCGCCAATTACAAAAAGTGCTAATTGATATTGCGGGTATGTCAAAAGAAGAATTTGAAAGCCTTATAACAACTTTTGGTAGTAACGATGCTTGGTTAGATAAAGCCTTAAAATCCGCTAAACCTTGGGCAAAACGTTTACCAAAATATGAAGAGCGCATTCGCCAAGCATTAGCAAATTTATCTGCTTTTGAAGAAAGTTCAAAACTCACCGTTCAACAAATGCGTACTATTTGTGATGCGGTGGCACGTGGAGAACAAAAAGCCCGCCGAGCCAAAAAAGAAATGGTGGAAGCCAACTTACGTTTGGTGATTTCTATTGCGAAAAAATATACTAATCGTGGCTTACAGTTCTTAGATTTAATCCAAGAAGGTAACATTGGTTTGATGAAAGCCGTGGATAAATTTGAATATCGCCGAGGCTATAAATTCTCTACCTATGCCACTTGGTGGATTCGTCAAGCCATCACACGCTCTATTGCAGATCAAGCCCGCACGATTCGTATTCCGGTTCATATGATTGAAACCATCAATAAACTTAACCGTATTTCTCGTCAAATGTTGCAAGAAATGGGGCGTGAAGCGACACCGGAAGAATTGGCAGAACGTATGGGAATGCCGGAAGATAAAATCCGTAAAGTATTAAAAATTGCCAAAGAACCCATCTCAATGGAAACCCCTATCGGTGATGACGATGATTCACATTTAGGTGATTTTATTGAAGACAACACCCTTGAATTACCATTAGATTCCGCCACAGCACAAAGTTTGAAAGTCGCAACTAATGAAGTGTTGGAAGGGCTCACACCACGTGAAGCGAAAGTATTACGTATGCGGTTCGGTATTGATATGAATACGGATCACACACTTGAAGAAGTGGGTAAACAATTTGATGTAACACGTGAACGTATTCGTCAAATTGAAGCAAAAGCCTTGCGTAAACTTCGCCATCCTAGCCGTTCGGAAACCTTGCGTAGTTTCTTGGATGAATAGTTTCACACAATGAAAATCGTTTTTTTGTGGATGAAATCGTATTTCACTCCCTTGTTTTTAGATTAAAGAAGGCGACCTTGAGGTCGCCTTTTGTGAGTGATTAAAATTTTAAATAAAAGTCTTTCGTGAGCTCAATAAATTCGTCAGTATAAGAATTTTTCTCATTGTAAATCACAATTTGATCACGCACTAATTTTTGTGATTGTCTGGAAAAAGTGATTAACATTCTTTGTGGCGATTTCCCGATTTTCGTGATGATCTCTACTTGTTTGATACAAGAAAGTGCGGTCAGTTTTTTGAGCGTTTTGGCCGCCTCATAGGGCAGAACAAAACTGATTTTTCCCTTTTCAGATAAGCGTTTAGCCCCCCAATTCAACCAGTCTAAATGGCTTTGTTTCGTATATCGGGCGAGTGTCCGCTCCTCGTTTTTACATTCCACGCCTTGTTCAAAATAGGGTG
Source organism: Rodentibacter rarus (assembly GCF_001998965.1). Taxonomy (GTDB): domain Bacteria; phylum Pseudomonadota; class Gammaproteobacteria; order Enterobacterales; family Pasteurellaceae; genus Rodentibacter; species Rodentibacter rarus. Next base: position 1,868 of record NZ_MLHJ01000090.1, on the reverse strand, counting down.
GATTGGCAACAATGAGATCAAAGGTTTTCGAAGTGCAATGTAAAAAATCTCGCACATCCGTTTGAATAAGATGGATCTGCTCTTTCCAAGGTGAAATCGCAATATTTTCTCGTGCTTGTTGAGCAGCAGCGGGATCTAATTCAACGGCATAAATACGGCAATCTGCCGGGCTCCGTTGTGCAAGCATTAATGCCAGCAAGCCTGTTCCGCTTCCCATATCCAGTATATTTTTGCAATAGCTCACATCAGCCCAAGCCCCCAGTAAAATACCGTCAGTGCCCACTTTCATTGCGCAACGTTGCTGATTAATGTGAAATTGTTTAAAGGTAAAACTACTCATAAATATGTCTTAAATTGACCGCACTTTCCTGTTTATTTTTAGGCATCTCGGGGCTTTTCGAGTATAATTCACGCCAATTTTAACAAAGAACCGTACAATAATGAATTTTCCCCAATTTGAGCAATTTGACTTTTCCCCTGAACTTCTTCAAGCGCTGGAAAAAAAAGGCTACTCACGCCCAACAGCGATTCAATTGAATGCAATCCCTGCGGCAATGGAAACTCGTGATATATTAGGTTCTGCGCCTACGGGGACAGGAAAAACCGCTGCATTTTTATTACCGGCATTGCAACATTTGCTTGATTATCCACGCCGTAAACCTGGTCCGCCAAGAATTTTGGTACTCACGCCCACTCGAGAATTAGCCATGCAGGTGGCACAACAGGCGGAAGAATTAGCGCAATTTACCCATTTAAAGATCGCCACCATTACTGGTGGTGTCGCGTATCAAAATCATGGTGAGGTTTTTAATACCAATCAAGATTTGGTGGTGGCAACACCAGGGCGCTTATTACAATATATTCAGGAAGAAAATTTTGATTGCCGTTCGGTGGAAATCTTAATTTTTGATGAAGCCGACAGAATGTTACAAATGGGGTTTGGTCAAGATGCGGAAAAAATTGCGGCAGAAACCCGTTGGCGTAAACAAACCTTATTGTTTTCTGCCACCCTTGAAGGGGAATTGTTGGTGGATTTTGCCGAACGCTTGCTTAATGATCCTGTAAAAGTGGAGGGCGAACCAAGTCGCCGTGAACGAAAAAAAATCAATCAATGGTATTACCACGCTGACAGCTATGAACACAAAGTGAAATTACTGGCGCGTTTCATTGAAACGGAAAATGTTCATCGTGGTATCGTGTTTGTACGACGTCGTGAAGAGGCTCGAGAATTATCGGAAATTTTACGCAAGCGTGGGATTCGTTCCACCTATTTGGAAGGGGAAATGGCACAAACCCAGCGTAACCATGCTATTGATAAATTAAAATCAGATATAGTGACAGTGTTAGTCGCAACGGATGTAGCAGCGCGTGGTATTGATATTGATGATGTTAGCCACGTGATGAATTTTGATCTGCCATACAGTGCAGACACTTATTTGCACCGAATTGGGCGTACCGCTCGAGCAGGCAAAAAAGGGACAGCAGTTTCTTTTGTGGAAGCTCACGATTATAAATTGCTCGGCAAAATTAAACGCTACACGGAAGAAACCCTAAAAGCCCGAATTTTGGAAGGCTTAGAACCCCGCACCAAACCACCGAAAGACGGTGAAATTAAATCGGTGACTAAAAAACAAAAAGCCCGCATTAAAGCCAAACGTGAAGAAAAGAAAAAAGAAGAGGCGAAGAAAAAAGTGAAATTACGGCACAAGGATACAAAAAATATTGGCAAGCGGAGAAAGCCGAGCTGTAACGAAGCCCAAGTATAAAAATAGAGTAGATAGGGTGGTAAAGTGATTTGCCACTTTTTTATACTAAGTACGAGATTTAACTGAATAAACTAGGATATTTACTGTGAAAATCTAAACCTC
>NZ_MLHJ01000009.1 GCF_001998965.1 Rodentibacter rarus | reverse complement strand
GGCTGTTGGCTGTTGGCTCATTCTGCATCCTTTGTTCGTTAAGTCAATAGTTATTTTGCACTTAATTAACCTCGTGGCAAAATTCAGCGCAATGGTACTAAATTTTAGTAAAAACTCAAGAAAAAACTACGTTTTTAACAATCAAATGTTGATTTATTATTAGGCTTATTAAATAGCAATATCACATAAAATGGAAATCTAAAAATTAAATGAAAACTGACTTTTCAACTTAACAGTGATAGGATAGGCAACATTGCTAAGACATTAATATAATGATAACTATGTCAACCATTTTAAGAATTGCCACCCGGCAAAGTCCACTTGCACTATGGCAAGCAAATTTTGTTAAAGCACGTTTAGAGGCGTTTCATCCTACTCTCACTGTAGAACTTGTTCCAATGGTCACTAAAGGGGATGTGATTCTTGATACCCCCTTGGCTAAAATTGGTGGAAAAGGGCTATTTGTCAAAGAGCTAGAAAATGCCTTGTTAGAAAATCGGGCGGATATTGCTGTCCATTCTATGAAGGATGTACCAATGCAATTCCCTGAAGGATTGGGATTAAGTGTGATCTGTAAACGGGAAGATCCTCGTGATGCCTTTATTTCCAATCGCTATACCTCGCTTGATGACCTACCCCAAGGGGCGATTGTTGGCACCTCAAGTTTACGCCGTCAATGTCAGCTAAAACAATTACGCCCGGATTTAGATATTCGTTCGTTACGAGGCAATGTTGGCACCCGTTTAAGTAAATTAGATAAGGGTGAATACGATGCGATTATTCTTGCCGCTGCCGGGTTAATCCGCTTAGGGATGAAAGAACGCATCACCTCATTTATTGAGACCGAGCTCTCTTTACCGGCAGCCGGTCAAGGTGCGGTGGGAATAGAATGTCGCACCGATGATACAATGGTTCAAGCCTTGCTAACACCTCTTGTCGATGAAGAAACTACCGCTTGCGTTTTGGCAGAACGGGCAATGAATGCTCGTTTACAAGGTGGTTGCCAAGTGCCTATTGGCGGCTATGCCATTTTGGAAAACAATCAGATTTATTTACGAGCCCTCGTGGGCGAACTTGACGGCTCTGCGGTTATCCGAGCCGAAGGAAAAAGTGCGGTGGAAAATGCAGAAGAATTAGGCGTTCGAATCGCAGAACAACTCCTTGCCCAAGGTGCAGATCGTATTCTTGCCAACCTGTACGCCCAAGGAGAACAATAATGGCTGTGCTTGTCACCCGCCCAGATGAACGTGGAAAACAACTGGTTGATTTACTCAATCAATCGGGCATCGTAGCATTGCACCTCCCTTTATTCACCTTTGAAAGCGGTGGCGATTTGGAAGCATTTCCAAAAAAATTGACTCAACTTAACTGTGGTGATTATGTGTTTCTCGTCTCCCAAAGTGCGGTCGATTTTTCCGTTAAAACGTTGAAAGAAACCGGTTTTTATTGGCGTGAAGATTTACAATACTTTACTGTCGGGCAAAGAACCGCTCAGTATTTTTCTTGTCAAAGCGAGCAAGTCGTCCGTTATCCTATCTCACAGGAAAATAGTGAAGCCTTACTTGCTCTTCCACAAATGCAACGGCTTGATGGAAAACAAATTTTAATTTTACGTGGCAACAGCGGACGTGAATATTTTGCAGAACAGGCAAAACAACGAGGCGCCATTGTTGATATTTTAGAATGTTACCGTAGAGAGCCAATCCTCTATAATAAGGAAGAACAAACCAGTATTTGTAAACGTGCCGGTGTTGATACTTTAGTGGTAACCAGCCTCGAAATTCTGCAAGCACTCATTGAATTTGTACCGGAAAATGAGCAAAATTGGCTGAAAGGTTGCCGCTTAGTGACAGTCAGCCCTCGTATTGCAGAAGCAGCGCAACAGCAAGGCTGGCAAAGCGTCACCTTGTCTCCAAAGGCGGACAACCCAAGTTTGTTGAATACATTACTTAGCTCAATGACCTAATAAGGAATGAATATGGCGAAAAATCAATCAAATGAAGTCGTGGAAAATCTTGATAAAAGCGTACAAAGTGCGGTTGAAAATCAAGTAGAAATCCCTCCTCCCCCTCCTCAAACTATCGTGAAAAAAAGTGGAACAGGATTAAGTCTGTTGGCTATTTTAATCGCTTTGGGTGTAGGCGGTGTCGGTTATTATTTCGGTCAGCAACAAGTGAACGAAATTCAACAAAAACTGACCGCACTTGAAGGACAAATCGGTCAAACTGCGACAGTGCCAACCAATCAAAACCAAACCGAACAATTTGTTCAGCTTGAAAAAGCCAACAGTGAAACACAAAGCAAAATCACCCAACTTGAACAGCAACTTGCAGCAAAAGAACAAGCTTTTAGCACCCTACGCCAACAGCTTGACTATGTCAGCAAACAAGCGGTTGCGCAACAACCTAACGATTGGTTATTTTCTGAAGCCGATTTCTTATTAAACAATGCTTTGCGTAAATTAGTGTTAGACAACGATGTGGATACCGGCGTGTCCTTACTCAAACTGGCTGACGAAACGCTAACCAAAGTCAATAATACTGAGGCGATGGCCGTTCGTTCTGCCATCAACCAAGATCTCAAACAACTCCTTTCCGTTGACAGTATTGATCAAAATGCCGTGATGCAACGCCTTTCTCTGCTCGCCAATTCGGTGGATGAATTGCCTGTGCTTAATGTGAATTTTGGCGATGACCCTAATTCGGAAAAATTGTCCGATTCGTTAGATGACTGGCAGGCAAATGCAGAAAAAAGTGCGGTCTCTTTTTTAAATCATTTTATTCGTATCACGCCAAAACAGGGGGCAGATAAAAAAGAGTTGCTTGCACCGAATCAAGATATTTATTTACGTGAGAATATCCGTCTGCGTTTGCAATTAGCCATTATGGCAGTACCACGCCAACAAAATGATCTGTATAAACAATCTTTGGATGCCGTGGCAACTTGGGTGCGTAGCTATTTTGATACTGATGCAGAAGTCACCCAAAATTTCTTAAAATCCATTGATGAATTAGCAGAATTATCCGTTTATGTAGACGTTCCAACCCAATTACAAAGTTTGAACTTGTTGGATAAATATCTCAACCGCATACCGGCAGAGGTGCAAAAAATCGAAATTGAGGCAGAAAAATCCCTCAATGAACCGGCTAAATCGGAAGCGGTATCGGAAAATCCAACCAATCATCCGGAAAGCGTTTCTCCGCAAGCCAAACCAACAACTGAGCCACAACAATAAGGATAGACTATGTTTAGAACACTATTTTTAATGCTGGCTTTACTCGCTGGACTTATTGCAGGCCCCCATCTTTCCGGTCAGCAAGGTTATGTGCGTATTGAAACGGCGAACAATATTTATGAAATGTCCATCACGACCCTCGTGATCTTATTTGTGGCTACCCTTGCGATCATTTATTTTGTTGAATGGGGGATCAGCCGTTTTCTTCGTTTAAGTAATAACACCTACAGTTGGTTTTCCCGCCGTAAACGGGTGAAAGCACAAAAACAAACCCTTAAAGGTTTAATGAAAATGAACGAGGGCGATTATGCCAAAGCAGAGAAACTTATCGGTAAAAATGCCAAACATTCCGATGAACCGATTTTGAATTTAATTACTGCGGCAGAAGCCGCCCAACAACGTGGTGATGAATTTAGTGCAAACCGCTATTTAATTGAAGCCACAGAGCTTGCCGGTTCCGACAATTTGTTGGTAGAGATTGCCCGCACCCGCATTCTATTACAACAAAACAAATTACCGGCCGCCAGAAGCTCGGTAGATAGCTTGTTGGAAATGACAGATCGCAATAAAGAAGTATTAAAACTTGCCGTTGAAATTTATACCCAATCCAAAGCCTATCAGGCTCTTGATAACATTTTGGATTTAATTCAACGTGCCGGCATATACAATGAAGAAGAATTTAAAGCGATACAGGTTAAAACCGAAAATGGCCTACTTGATGAAAAAATGAATGAAGAAGGGGTGGATGGTTTGCTTGCTTGGTGGGAAGAACAGCCTCGTCGCCGTCGCCAAGACTTAGATTTAAAAGTGGCATTGATTGAGCGTTTAATTGATTGTAATGATCATGAATCCGCTTATGAATTTACCCTCGAAGTATTGAAAAAATGGGGAGAAAACACCCCATTAAGCCCAACACTTTGCACCCAAATAACCCGCCTACAACCGGTTGATAATACCAAATTAATCAAAATGATCGAAAAACGGGTCAAACGTGCAGATGAAGATCAGCAATGCGGAATCAACCGAGCCTTAGGTTATTTGTATGTTCGCAATAACGAATTTACCAAAGCGGCTGAAGCATTTAAAAAAGTCATCGCTTGTCCAAAACAGCTTGAATCTAACGATACCATGATGGCAATTTATATCTTTGAACAAGCAGGCGATAACGCAACGGCAGAACAAATCCGCCAAGAAAGCCTACGCCATGCGATGTCTCTCCACCATGAAGAGACAGAAAAAACCAAAGAAAATCCCACCGCACTTTTGGAAAAACAAGGGGAAAACTTATAAGCTATAAATAAGTAACAACTTCCCATTAGTTGAAATGAATAGGGGCTATGAATTTTAGTATTTACTAAAGTAATATACTAGAAACAAAACTTTTACAGCCCCTAAAATTAATCTAGAAAAATAGTTGTATTTTAGTTTAATTATCTTTTCCAAATCCTTTCACTTGGTATTCCAAATTCTTCTGGAATTGGTTTATTACAAACTATTAGATCAAAGTCATCAAGTCGACCAATATAAGCGGGGTGAACTTGTTTAAACTTGGTATGATCAAAGATAAGAATCTTCTTTTGTGCTTTTGCCATCGCTTTCTGTTTTACTTGAGCTTCACTAAATCTAAAACAGGTTAATCCCTGTTGTTTATCAACACCAGAAGTAGCAATAAAAGCCTTCGTGGTGCATACAAAATCCAATATGGAATAATTTTGAATAGATGTGACGAGTGAATTATCTCTCGAATAGTGACCACCGCATAAAATAATATTGCAATTTATTTTCTCTTGTAAAATCATAAAAGTGTTAATAGAACAACATATTGCTGTAAATTTTACTTTATTAGATATTTGTGAAGCCAAAGAGGCAATTGTCGTCCCACAGTCAAAAAATATGACATCCCCATCCTCAATTAAAGAAGAAGCTAATTTTCCTACTTCCATTTTTTCTACTACATTTTTATCTTGTTGTTCTAAAAGGAAATAGCTATTTTTTGCGTCATTAACTATATATCCACCTAATAAACTCATTGAATTGGTAGATGCCAGATCTCGGCGAATAGTCATTTCTGAGACATTCAGGATAGTAGAAGCCTCTCGTAAATGGATTTTGTCCACCTGCTTTAAAAGTAATTCTAATTTTTTTATCCTAGAATTAGCTTTAATATTATCTATTGCCATATGACCACTCATCAGCTTTTAAGTGCATTGATTAACTTCGTATAATACTTATATTTTTGTTGATATATAAAATAATTTTCTTTATTGGGTTCTATATATTCAACGCTTTTTAACTTATTAATCATACATTTTGTATCTGCGCCAATACCTTGCATAGCAACTAACGCTGCCCCTAAACACCCCAGTTCATCTATTGCAGAAACTTCTAACGACATACCAGTAATATCAGCAAGAATTTGCAGCCATACCTGTGATTTCGTTATTCCTCCCATTACATGTAATCTTTCTACATTAGGAAATTTTTTCTTCATCTTTTCTATATGCGTCAATAAGCTAAAAATAACGCCTTCATAAATTGCACGTAATAAATGAGATTTGGTATGGTAGGATTGGATTCCATATAATCCTCCCTTCACATCCCCTGCATTCGTTCCATATAAAAATGGAATAAATAGAATCGAATCTAACTGAGGTTTTACACTATCTACAAGAATATTGATTTCGTCATAAGTTAGGGGCGCCCACTGTTCAATGAACCATTCTAAATTCGCAATAGAAGTTGGGCTATCATCATGAACAATCAACTTATTTGTTTCAGGATAACAACCATGAACCAATCGTTGTTGTTGACTTGCAAAATTCCGTGTTATTCCACTAACAATGTGCCAAGTACCCAAAATAGCACAAAGTTTATTCTCATCTGTCAGATTAGCACATAATGTGGAAGCCACTACATCAAATAAACCACCAACTACAGGCGTTCCCACTTCTAAACCTGACAATTCGGCTGCTTCTCGCATAATATAGCCTACCACTTGATTTGATTTTACTATAGGAGGAAGTTTGTCATATACATCAGCGATGCCTAATTTTTCTATAATTTCAGCATCATAGGTTTTTGTTGTCATATTATATAAATTAGATTCAGAAATATTCGTTTCTTCACAATATAATTTGCCTGTTAAACAAAACCTAAGGTAGTCATGAGACATTAAGATAGCACCAATACTTTCATAACGTTCTTTATCATTCTCCTTCAGCCAACGTAAAATTGAAACTGGATGACCTGCCCAAAGTGGTTGATAGGTCCTTGGATAGAGCCAATGATGAATATGTTCTTTCTCCCAATTTTTGACAATATTGTTAGCTCTTTGATCCGAAGAAAGAATAGCTTTCCCTAAAGGTTTATTTCCCTTATCCAATAGAAACAGTCCTTTACCCTGAGCAGATATTCCAATAGATTTTATTCGTTTTGAACTGATATTACTTTGTTCTATAACCGCTTTTATGACTTTAATACAATCTAACCATAATTTAGTCATATCCCTTTCAGCATAGCCTTCTTTTTCACTTAGTATTGGAGAATTTTGCCTTGATGATGAAAGAATATTCCCAACACTATCCACTATAGCTGCTTTAATAAAAGTTCCACCACAATCAATACCTAAATAGTATTCCATTATTCCCTCCTAATGACTTAATCTCTTCGAAAGAAAATAGCTTTAAAATTGCTCATTGAAACTTCTCCACGGCGTACTTGATCTAAAAATACAGCAAGGACAATAACAAGTCCAATAATCAATCGCTGTAAATAAGAGGTTACATTCAGTAATGTCAATCCATTTTGTAATACCCCCATAATTAAGGCACCAATAGAAGTACTGATGACAGAACCAATTCCACCAATTAAACTTGTTCCTCCGATAACGGTAGCCGCAATCGCATCTAACTCATAGCCCGTACCTGCAATAGGCTGTGCAGCATTTAATCGTCCAACTAAAATAACCGCCCCAATTGCAGCCAATGCACCATTAATGACATAAGCTTTTATTTCTAAGCGATTGACATTAATCCCTGATAAACGAACTGCTTCACGGTTTCCCCCTAGAGCATAAATTTGTCGACCAAAAATGGTTTGACTTAATACATAATAGCTCACTAATACAACAATAATAGCGATAATGACAGGAATAGGAATATGGATTTGCTCTGTTAGCTCAAGTTTACCATTGCCAAAAAACCGTAGCGCATCAGGAAAATTATAGATTGTTTTACCATCAGAAAGTGTTAAGGCTAGCCCTCTAGCTATCCCCATCATACCTAACGTTGTAATAAACGGAGTAACTTTACAATAAACAATAAGAAATCCATTAATATAACCACAAATTGCTCCAACAAGAATCGATCCTATAATGGAACATAAAACAAGTATTACGACAGAAAAATCAGAGGGACTATCCCCTAAATACCTTAATCCACTATGAATAAATATCCCTAGACAGACTGCACTTAGTGCAACAATCGATCCTACGGATAAATCAATTCCACCAGTTAAAATGACATAAGTCATACCAACTGAAATAATACAAATTACAGAAACTTGTAATAAGATATTAAGTATATTATTAGAAGATAAAAATACCTCATGTGCTAAGGACATACCAACAATCATAATAAATAAGATGATTCCAATTCCTAATTTAGAAAATATTTTTCTTAGATTATTCATAATTCCTCCAACTTTATTAAACACCGATCATTAAATGCATAAGATTCTCTTCATTAATTTCATCTCGTTTAGTAATTTCCTCTATTTTTTCACCATTACGCATAACAATGACCCGATCTGACATCGTAATTAATTCCGGTAAATCCGATGACACCATAATAATACTTCCATCTTGTTCAACAAATTTTCGCATTAAATCATAGATTTCAGATTTTGCGCCTATATCAATTCCTCTTGTAGGTTCATCAAAAAATAGAATATTCACACCACTTTCTAACCACCTTGCAATAATAACTTTCTGCTGATTTCCTCCAGAGAGCGTTTTTGTTTCTTGTTCTTGATCTCTAGAAACAATTTTTAATTGCTCCCTATTTTTCTCAACAAGCTGTCTTTCACTTTTTTTATCTAAATAGATCTTTTTCCAAAAACGTTTTAATATTGGTAGTGTGATATTTTCTCTAATACTTAATCCTAAAATTAAACCTTGTGACTTACGATCCTCAGTAATAAATCCAATTTTATTTTTAACTGCATCTTCAGGAGAAAAGATATCCACCTTTTTATTATCAATAAAAATATCACCTGTTGCTCCATCTGCCCCATAGATTGCCCGTAATAGTTCTGTTCTTCCAGCCCCCACCAAGCCTGCAAACCCCAAAATTTCACCTTTATTAAGTTGGAATGAAATTTGCTTTAACTTTTTATTACTAATATTTTCTACCCTTAATTTCTCCTCATGAAATCTGTTTTCTCTTTGATATTTGCTAAAATCAATATCTCTACCAACCATTAATTTAACAATTTCTTCTGTAGAAGTTTCTTGATATGGAATTGTCCCCGTAATCTCTCCATCTCTAAGTACGGTAACTTTATCTGCTATATACTCAAACTCTTCTAATCGGTGAGAAATATAAATCATTGCAACGTTTTTTTCCTTTAGCTGCCTAATAATTTTAAAAAGTGTTTGAGTATTTTTTCTTGATATTGAGGAAGTTGGCTCATCAAAAATAATCACTTTATATTGACCCAAAATTGCTTTAGCAATCTCAACCATTTGCTGTTGAGCTACTGATAGATTGGAAATTAAATCATCGGGATGAATATCTAGCTCCAACTCATTAATGATTTTTTGAGTTTTTTCTCGCATGTCATGCCAGTCCATAAGCATACCGGCACGTTTTTTTTCTGAGCCTAAAAAAATATTTTCTAGTACAGTCAATTGAGGAACTAACATTAGCTCTTGATGAATAAAGCCAATCCCCAATGTTTGGGCTTCTTTCACTGTTTTAGGAAGGTAATAAGTGTTTTTATAAGTAATTTCTCCGCTATCTCTGGAATAGATTCCTGCAATTATTTTACATAGTGTAGATTTACCCGCACCATTTTCCCCAACCAAACAATGTACCTCTCCTTCATTAATTGTAAGATTAATATTTTTTAAAATATCAACTCCGAAAAAGCTTTTTCTTACGTTATGGAGTTCTAAGATTGCTTTTGAATTTAAAGCCATCGCTCTCTCCCTATCATCTCTTATAAAATTCGAATATAGGGTAAAGTATTTTATAGATTAAAAATGTTAGACTTATCACACTAGTAAAGTTGTTAATTCTAGTAAGCTAAATCGTTTAAACCACATACAGAGGGAATGAATTATGAAAAAAACTTTCTTGCGCAATATGATTTCTACTGGTTTACTTATGTTTGCTTTATCGAATAACAGTTATTCAGCAAATAAACCACAAATTGCATTATTAATGAAAACCCTTAGTAATGAGTATTTTATCTCTATGCAACAAGGTGCTGAAGAAACTGCAAAGAAAATGAATGTTGACTTAACAATTCAAGTTGCAGAAAAAGAAGACTCAACAGAGCAGTTAGTTGGTCTTGTTGAAAATATGATTGCAAAAAAAGTAGATGCAATTATCGTCACACCTAATGACTCCATCGCATTTATTCCTGCTTTCCAAAAAGCGGAAAAAGCGGGCATTCCAATCATTGATTTAGATGTCCGTTTAGACGCTGCAGCTGCGAAAAAAGCAAATTTAAAATTCAATTATGTAGGGGTCGACAATTTCTTAGGGGGATATTTAGCCGCTAAAAATTTAGTACAAGCAGTTGGTGGTAAAGGTAAAATAGCAATATTAGAAGGAATCCCGGGGGTAGATAACGGAGAACAACGTAAAGCAGGAGCCTTAAAAGCATTTAAAGAATCTCCAGAGATCGAAATCGTTGCCTCTCAATCAGCAAACTGGGAAACGGAGCAAGCATTGAATGTAACCAGTAATATTCTCACCGCCCATCCAGATATAAATGGTATTTTTGCAGCAAACATAATATGGCTATTGGAGCTGTCACAGCTGTAGAGAATGCGGGTTTACTCGGTAAAGTTTTGGTGACTGGATACGATGGAATCCCTCTTGCAATTGAATATGTAAAACAAGGAAAAATGCAAAATACCATCGATCAGCTACCGAAAAAACAAGTTGCTGTAGCAATTGAAAGTGCGTTAAAACAACTTAACAAACAAGAGATTCCTGAAGTTTATTATGTTGACCCTGTAGTGGTTGATAAGGAAATGTCAAAAAATTACTAGCATAGTAAATGCGGGAGAGTAAATACAAAATCTATTCTGAACAGATGACTAACTACCATGCTAAGTTCTCTGCTTAGAATATGAATGCAAAAACCATCAAACAAAAAGGCACAATATCAATTGTGCCTTTATTTTTCTCAGAAGATTGATTTCATTAGCAACGCCACAGCTTCACAAGCGCTCCCTTCGCCTCTTCCGGTGAAACCTAATTTTTCTGTTGTTGTCGCTTTCACGTTGACTTGTTCAACATCGCAGGATAAATCAGTAGCAATCACCGCTCGCATTTCATCAATATAAGAACGCATTTTAGGAGCTTGGGCAATAATAGTGATATCCATTTCAACTAAAAGGACTAAGCTATACACAATACAGAAGTCACTCCTTAAATGAGATAAGTCTAACTTTTTGGAGGTAGGTCAAAATTCAATAAAAAAATCAACTACGCTTTTTATTTAATTCGCAAGCCACGCACTAAGAGCTTGATAAATTGCTTGAGCGACCTCACCACTTAATGCTTTATTTTTCTCATCAGTAATTACAAGGGCGCTTTGTTTTCCGATAGCAGAAATTTGCATAAAGTAAGTACCTTTTTCGAGCTCTGGTTCATTGATACCTAAACGTAGCCAATCTTCTTGATCTAAAGGTGAATATTTCAATTCACGTTGTCCACGACCGACTGTTTCTGACTTGATAGTAAATCCCACTTTGGATAGCACTGAGCCTAATTTTTCCCACGCTTGGTCAAAGGTCGCCTCCATACTTAATGCCACTCTCCCATTTGTATCTGTGATTAAGCCTGATTGGAATGCACCCACCGAGGCATTATTAAGATTTTTTTGTTGTTCGTTATAAGCATTGGTTAATACGGAAATAAAATGATTTAAACGGGTTGATGTATAGCGTTGTTTTTCAGCTACACTCGGGGTGAAAATAATACCGTCACGGCGCATTTGTTTAATTGAAACTGTCAGAGCACTTGCATCACGCACTGAAATCTGCTCAATTTGATATTGAATTTCAGTATTGATTTTGTCATCAACCCGTCCGGTATTATGCCAATCCGTGGTGAGAATAGCGCCATTGATTGTTGAACCAATGTTTTCCTCTTTTAAGAGGCGTTGAATCTGTTGTAGGTTATAAACTGAGGCCTGCTCATTGGAATAAACAATCAAGGCACGTTCACCATCAAATTGTGTGAGTGAATTTTTGATGAGCGCCAAAGGAGTTGATGGTGGGCGAATATCTACTATTTCCCCCTTTTGAATATCGATATTTGGCAACTCATAAGTTGAATCTTGCTTTGGTAGATTCACTCCACCAGTTGCTAACGGGGAAAAACCTGGGATTGATATATCGGATTTCTGATAGGTGTCATTTGCACCTTGTAATTTTTCAGGATTGGATGAGCAGGCTGATAATAAACTAACTGTGATTAATCCTAAGAGAATTTTTTTCATTGTTAAACCCTTAAAAATGAATAAAAAATTAACCGCACTTTTTGACAACAAAATCTGCCAGCTAATTTTTTTAAAGTTTGGGGCTGAAAAATCAACCCCATTGCCATTTACTCATTTAAATTAAACCGGCTGTTTTTAGCGCGGTTTCTACTTTTGCTTGCGCACCGTCACTGAGAATTGTGAGCGGTAAACGAAGATATGGTGTTTTAATTAACCCTAAACGATAAGCCGCCCATTTCACTGGAATTGGATTTGATTCCACAAATAAATCACGATGTAATGCCATTAAGCGTTGATTAATTTCATCTGCCTTAGCAAATTCTCCTGATCGGACTAAGCGACACATTTCCGCCATTTCTTTTGCCGCAAGATTATTGGTGACGGAAATCACCCCCTCTGCCCCTAATTTCATCGCCTCTAATCCGGTTGCATCATCACCACTTAACACAATAAAATCTTTTCCGGCTAATTTTTTGATTTCGGTTACACGATTCACCTCACCGGTTGCCTCTTTTATCCCCACAATATTTTCAATTTGGGCTAAACGTGCAACGGTTTCCGGTTTCATATCGCTACCGGTACGCCCCGGTACATTGTAAAGAATTTGCGGTAAATCAGTACATTCCGCTATGGCTTTAAAATGTTGATACATCCCTTCTTGGGTCGGTTTATTGTAATAAGGAACGACGGAAAGACAACCTGCTACGCCACTATCGCGTAATAATTTCGTCATTACAATCGCTTCACTGGTTGCATTTGCCCCTGTTCCGGCAATAACAGGAATACGACCTTTTGCCAGTTCCACAGTCTTCTCAATAACCTTCACATTTTCTTCAATACTGAGTGTCGCAGATTCACCGGTCGTCCCTACCGAAACAATCGCATCTGTACCTGCATTGATATGAAATTCCACTAATTTTTCCAGCATGCCAAAATCAATTTCACCGTGGTTATCCATCGGTGTGACTAATGCAACAATACTGCCAAAAAATAAGGCGTTTTGTTTGGACATAAAACCTCCGTCATCGATGATGATTAATTATTTGAAAAATATTCGTTAGGATCGCTAAAATAACGGCGATTTGCAAATCATTTTTTTATTTTAAGGAATTTTCTATGAAAACATTAAAACCCGGCGATATGGCGCCTCTATTTACCCTAAAAGATCAAGCCGATCATCCTGTTTCGCTTGAAAATTTCAAAGGCAAAAAAGTACTGGTTTATTTTTATCCTAAAGCGCTTACACCAGGTTGTACAACACAGGCTTGTGGATTGCGTGATGTAAAAAGTGAGTTGGAACAATTAGGTGTAGTCATTTTAGGTATCAGCCCTGACTCACCGAAAAAACTATCGCAATTTACAGAGAAAAAAGACTTAAATTTCCCTTTACTTGCAGATGAAGATCACCAAATAGCTGAACAATTTGGAGTGTGGGGGCAAAAGAAATTTATGGGAAAAACCTATGACGGTATTCATCGAATCACGTTTCTCATCGATGAACAAGGAAAAATTCAGCACGTATTTGACAAATTTAAAACTGGCGAACATCACCAAGTGGTGCTGGATTATTTACAATCTTTCTAAAACTTAAAATAATAGAGTGCACTTTGCTATCCCTCAAAAGCTGAGGCAGGTTAGTTAATTTAAATATTGAGCTCTGTATTGCTCCGAGTTCAATCCTTTTAAATCAAATTTAATCCATTTTGGTGTAATAGACAAAATGGTTGATCTTTTTTGTTTCCCTATGCCCTAATAGACAAAGTGGTTGATCGTGAATTTACGATCAACGCTTTTTCTTTAAAATAATCTTTAATAAATAATATCTTATGATATTTAGTTAAACCCTGATGTACCGATAATTTCTACTTAAGTTCTCCCAATAGCCCCTCTAGTCGATTATTCGCCTTTTCTCGGGTATTTTTCAAAGCAAAAAAAGATAATCTTGGTTCTCTTTAAACCTAAATAAGCACCTCTTAAATTTCTATGTTTATAGAAATATTTTCCTTTATCATTAGGCTTATCAGAACGCTCTTCCAAATATGTTTTATATTCAAGATACCATTTATGTAGATTAACGTAAAACGCTGATTTACTACTTATTTTAAAGGGGTTGGTTAATATTTTTAGGGTTTTCTCCACCTCTGATTTTGGATTCCTTGTTCGGTTTCTAATCACAATTGCAACTTGATGAAACTGACAAAATTGAGTGGAAATATTCAGCTCGTTTTTCAATAACTCCCATCTACCATCACAAGTAATTGATTGAATTTTATAGCCTTTTTCTCTAAGTTTGATGATAGCAATAAAGTAATAAATATCTTTCTCGCTTTTGATAATTTGATGATAAACCATTTTTTTAGAGAGCAAATCCATTAGGACAAGTACACCAAATTCCCTTCCCCAAAAGCTCTGTATTATTTTTAGGTGGGTTTAGTCCTGTTTTAGATGAATTTAAAACGTATCGCTGTATCGTTCTAATCGAACATTGATATTTATTAACAAGCTGTTTATAAGTTTGTTTTCCCTATGAATAATCTTGACAAATTTTTATTGGATCTAATTTTTCTTTAAAAGAAAATATTTTATGACATTCATTACATCTATAATGCTGAATATTATTTCTAATGTCAAACTTACAGACATTTGGACTTTGACAGAAAATATAGTTTTTTTACTCATATTTCAAGAAAGTGGGTTAAAGCCTTTTACTATAAGGACTTAACCCACTTTTGATCAACCATTTTGTCTATTACATCTCCATCTTGGTTGTGATATACCAAATATTCTTCAATTTCTGCCTTCAGTTCAACAGCTGAAGTATCGGCATATTAGTAAAAACACTCAGATTTTAGTATCGCCAAAAAGCTTTCAATCACGGCATTCTCGTAGTAATTTCTTTAATGGATTATGCTTTGTACCACATTACCTTCCAACATTTTCCCCATTCATCGTACACGCCTTGAGCATTGTGAGTAATTGAGCATTCTGTTGGCTTAAATTGGCTAAGCCCTTGTTCTAGCATCATTTTTACTAGTGAGAACTTTGGGCGTATAGCAAATAATTTCCCGGTTAGATAAGTCTATCAATGGCGAAAAGTAGCGCTTTTCTTGTCCAACCTAAAATTCTGTCACATCCGTTACCCCATTTTTGATTGAGCACAATGAGCGTAAAGTCACGATTCAACACCTTTGGTGCAATAAGCGATGTTTTCCCTAATTTTCTCCATCTTTTTCTACGTAAAATAGAACAAATGAATAATTTCATCACTGTTTTATGATTCAGATGAAAGCTCATCTGACGTAATTTTAGCCTCAAAGGATGATAACCATTACGCTGTTTACTTTCATGATACAGCGATAAAATTGCTTCTTTAACCTGCGTATAATCTCTCTTAACTTGTTGATAATAAAAGGTAGTACGTGACATTTTAGCCACATAAAGTAAATCATTCAAAGCGATCTTCGGCTTTAACATTTCAATGATTTTTCTTTTTTTCTGCAATCATTTCTAGCGGTCGAGTTCCTACAACTTTTTTAAGCAAAGCAATCTCCGCACGAGTCAGCGTCAATTCTCGTTGTAACTTTTTGAAGACCTATTGACTCAGTAACTTCAATTTCTTTTTTTCATCTTTGGCTTCACTCTTTTAATTGGTGAAATTTTGAACAGGGCGATTTTACGCCATCAAGTCTTCTTTCACAAAATGCTTTTAGCCAATAAATAACAAGAGAATAAGGAACTTAATGAAGTTTAGTCACCTTACGGATAGCAAAATCCTGCTCGGTGACCGGTTTGATAATTTCTAGACGAAATTGATAAGGGTTGACATAATCTGCACCTCAAATTAGGAGCCCAACTTTTAGGGCTCAGATCAATGTAAACCCGCACTTTTTGAGAGTAGGTCAAGGTTTATAGATAAATTCAATCCCCTCATCATCTTCTTCTGTCCAATCATCATCCCAATCGTCCTCACCATCAAATTGATGTTCCGCCAATTGTTCTTGGTGATAATCTTCCCATTTGAATTTAACTTCTTCCGGTGCAACCTCTGCTTCTTCCATATCACGAGGATGGGACTCAATAAAATCCATAATATCGCGGCAAAGTACAGGGACATTTTGACCTGTTGCGGCAGAAATTAAATAATAATCCTCATCCCAACCTAAACGTTCCGTGATCTCTTTTGCTCGGGTTTGTAATTCCTCATCGGTCATCGTATCAATTTTATTAAAAACCAACCAACGGGGTTTTTCCGCTAATTTTTCGCTATATTGGAACAACTCCGATTCAATAATCGCTACATTATCCGCCGGATCTGAACCGTCAATCGGATTGATATCCACAAGATGAATTAACACACGACAACGTTCTAAATGTTTTAAAAAACGGATCCCTAAACCAGCCCCTTCTGCCGCCCCTTCAATTAAACCCGGGATATCGGCCACCACAAAGCTTTTTGCCTCATCCATTTTCACCACACCAAGGCTTGGTACTAAAGTAGTGAAAGGATAATCCGCAACTTTGGGTTTCGCCGCAGATACAGCCCGAATAAAGGTCGATTTACCGGCATTTGGCAAACCCAACATACCGACATCGGCAAGCAACATCAACTCCAACAATAAATCCCGCTTTTCACCCGGCGTTCCCATGGTTTTTTGGCGTGGTGCACGGTTCACGGAAGATTTAAAACGGGTGTTTCCAAGCCCATGATAGCCACCTTTTGCCACCAACATTTTTTGCCCGTGTTTGGTTAGATCACCCAGGGTTTCTTTTGTGTCATTATCAATGGCTCTCGTTCCGACAGGAACCGGTAAAATAATATCTTTACCACGACGACCGGTACAATCGGAACTTCGTCCATTTTCACCACGTTCTGCGGCAAAACGCTTGTTAAAACGATAGTCAATGAGGGTATTGAGGTTCTCATCTGCCACAAGATAAACATCCCCGCCATCCCCCCCGTCGCCACCATCAGGGCCACCTTTGGGGATAAACTTCTCTCGACGGAAACTCACACAGCCGTTTCCCCCATCTCCAGCTTCGACTCGAATTAAAGATTCATCAATAAATTTCATTAAAACTCTCCAAAATTTAACCGCACTTTTCCGCTATTTTATCTTGTGCGAGGGTAATAATTTATGTCCAATTGCCGATAAAATTGCACCGCATACTACAATAAACGCCCCGATATAGCTAATGCTATTTAATTCCGGTGCATTAAAATGCTCTGGGCTAATAGCATGTGCAATATGTGAGAAGAAAATCGTAAAAAGAGGGACCAATGTCACCACAACACTGACTTTTGATACATCCCAGCGGTTTAATGCCTCAGCATAAGCCCCATAGCCAATTAACGTATTCAAACAGCAGTAAATAAAACAAGCCAATGCAAAAGGAGTGAGCGCACTCACTTGAGAAAAATCCGCCATTGGCGTGAACACCATTGCACAGCCGAAATACATCATGAGAAGAATTTGTTGAGAACTAAATTTTCTTAGCATTAATTTTTGAACCATACCATAGGTCACCCAAACCAAAGCTGCACTGACACTTAATATCACCCCGGTTGAATATTGATTTAGCCCGCTAAAGGTACCAATGCGATCATTGAAAAATAATCCAAGGCCTATCAACAAAAGCAAAATACCTATTTTTTGATGCAATCCCAGCGTTTCTTTGAAGATAAGCACACCGCAAATCAGCATGCCAAAAGACGAAAGATGGATAAAAATCTGGGCGATTGAAGGTTCAATATAATTAAGGGAGGAGCTAAATAGCAAAAAATTACCGGCAAGCCCAAGTACACCGATGATTGCCAACCAACCATACTGTCCGATTTTTCTTGCTTCGGGGAGTTTCTTTTTATAAGCCAGCAAAAACAACAAAGCAAGAGCGGCCACCACAAAACGATACCACACGATAGTTTGAGCATTCATTATTGCCAGCACTTGCTTCAAAGCAATAGGTAATGATCCCCACGCCATTGCTGTAATCAGTGCAAAAATGAAACCTAATAAAGGTTGTTGTTTCATCTCTTGCTCTCTAAGGTTAAAAAAGACAAAACGCCCCACAAAATTGTGGGGCGCTCGATTCAATTAGTTTTTTAAATTACTCAGTAACAATACTAACGTATTTACGGCTTTTTTCGCCTTTTACTTCAAATTTAACTTTACCGTCAGCGGTTGCGAATAAAGTGTGATCTCTACCCATACCTACGTTCGTACCTGCGTGGAATTTCGTACCACGTTGACGAACAATAATACTACCCGCTAAAACAGACTCACCACCGAAACGTTTAACCCCAAGGCGTTTAGCTTCAGAATCGCGACCATTACGAGTTGAACCACCAGCTTTTTTAGTTGCCATCTACTTGCTCTCCTCTGAATTATGCTTGAATCCCAGTGATTTTCACTTCAGTGAACCACTGGCGATGACCTTGTTGTTTACGACTGTGTTTACGACGACGGAATTTAACAATTTTAACTTTCTCGCCACGACCTTGCGCTACCACTTCGGCAACAACTTTCGCACCCGCAACAACCGGTGCACCGATTTTAACATCTTCACCGTTAACGACCATCAACACCGAATCGAACTCAACTTTTTCGCCGGTTGCAAGCTCAAGTTTCTCTAAACGAACCACCTGACCTTCGCTTACACGGTGTTGTTTACCGCCACTTTGAAAAACTGCGTACATAAATACTCCGCTTAACTGTGTTCTCTGCCTTTAGGCAGTATACACTTCAAAATTCATATAAAATAGGTCGCAAATTCTACGGAAAAAACGATCCCCTGGCAAGAATTTATTTAAAATAAAACAAAAAAATTCCCTTTTCTGATTGATTAATTTTAGAAAGTACAAAAATTCAGGTAGAATGCACCGCATTCTCTCTTTGATAATCAACGATAAGCAATGGAAAAACAAGATCTCATGACGATGCATACCATTCAGCAATTAGTCGATTCGGATATGCAAAAAGTCAATCAGCACATTCTTGCCCAACTCAATTCTGACGTGGCGTTAATTAATCAGCTTGGTTTTTATATTGTTCAAGGTGGCGGAAAAAGGATCCGACCGTTGATTGCCGTGCTTGCTGCCCGTGCTTTGGGATTTGAAGGATCGCAAGTGATCACTTGTGCAACCTTTGTTGAATTTATCCATACCGCTTCTTTATTACATGATGATGTGGTTGATGAATCCGATATGCGCCGAGGGCGTGCCACAGCGAATGCCGAATTTGGCAATGCAGCAAGTGTATTAGTTGGAGATTTCATTTATACCCGTGCCTTCCAACTTGTTGCACAACTTGAATCGTTGAAAATTCTCCGCATTATGGCAGATGCCACAAATGTGCTGGCGGAAGGGGAAGTGCAACAATTAATGAATGTCAACGATCCGGAAACCAGCGAAGCGAATTATATGCGGGTGATTTATAGCAAAACCGCCCGTTTATTTGAAGTGGCAGGACAAGCTGCTGCAATTGTTGCCGGAGCGACAGAAACACAAGAAAAGGCCTTACAGGATTACGGGCGTTATCTTGGCACCGCATTCCAACTGGTGGATGATGTATTAGATTACAGTGCCAATGCCCAAGCCCTTGGTAAAAATGTGGGGGATGATTTAGCCGAAGGCAAACCGACATTGCCTTTATTACATGCGATGCGTCACGGCAATGCGCAACAAGCCGCCCTCATTCGTGATGCCATTGAACAAGGCGGAAAACGTGAAATTATTGATGATGTATTAGCCATCATGGCGGAATATCAATCCCTAGACTATGCCATGGCAAGGGCAAAACAAGAGGCGCAAAAAGCCGTTGATGCCCTTTCTGTCCTGCCGGAAAGTGAATACAAACAAGCATTAATTTCTTTAGCTTATTTATCTGTTGATAGAAATTACTAACCACTTACAATTTGAAATCACTTTATGAATAATGATCAATCTCTCGCGGATATCCAACCGATACCGCGTTCTCACAGTAAAAAAGGGCGTAAAGATCCCAATGCGCCTTTTATTCGTAAAAAACTGGAGCTCCCCAATGGACATAACAGACTACTACTTCACTCTTGTTGTGCACCTTGTTCCGGAGAAGTGATGGAAGCCATTTTAGCCTCCGGAATTGAATTTACGATTTATTTCTATAATCCCAATATTCATCCATTAAAAGAATATTTAATTCGAAAAGAAGAAAATATTCGTTTTGCTAAAAAATTTGGTATCCCCTTTATTGATGCCGACTACGACCGACAAAACTGGTTCGACCGAGCCAAAGGAATGGAATGGGAACCAGAGCGAGGCATTCGCTGCACCATGTGTTTTGATATGCGTTTTGAAAAAGCGGCAGAATATGCTCACGAACACGGTTTTCCGGTATTCACCAGCTGCTTGGGGATTTCCCGTTGGAAGGATATGAACCAAATTAACGGTTGTGGTCACCGAGCGGCAGAAAAATACGACGATGTCATTTACTGGGATTACAACTGGCGTAAAGAAGGCGGCTCTCAACGAATGATTGAAATCAGCAAACGTGAACGTTTTTACCAACAAGAATACTGTGGTTGCGTTTATTCATTGAGAGATAGCAATAAATGGCGTGAAGAAACAGGACGCCAGAAAATTGAAATCGGCAAACTTTATTATTCCCCGGACTAAAAAAGACAAGAAAAAATGACCGCACTTTTCCCAATGAATGGTTAGCCTATCCATACTTTTTATTGAAAATAAATGAAGGAAAAAATGGAAGAGAATCAATTAGAAAAATTACCGACATTTGTCATTAACATACTCAAATACATATTAAGCACAGCGCTTATTGCCCTTTCTATTGTTTTGATTATTGCTTTGGTCAAAATCACCTACTCTCTTGCCTTGATGGTAATAAACCCCTCTACTGTTGTGCCTTACGCACTAGCAGAACAAGCCGTTATGTTTTTCTTGTATTTCGGCTTTATCGGCTTAATTGTTCAATATTTTAAAAGCGGCTATCATTTTCCACTACGTTATTTCATTTATGCCGGTATAACGGCGATGCTCCGTTTAATTATCGTCAGTCATGAGAATGCAGTAGATACACTTCTATTTGCCGGTGCAATATTGATTATGGTGATTGCACTCTGTTTAGTGCTTTATTCCAATAAATTAAGGAATTTCTAGAATTGGAAATACACAACAACTATCGTGTATTTTTAAGTTAGGTCAAGTCGAATGAAATCAAAAAATGAGCACATGGGAACATAACGCCTTCTTTAAAAGTTAAGAACTAATCACATAACAAATAATGAGTCGCATTTTTCGCTCCTAGCTAAAAAGCATTAAACAGTAAGGGATCCAAGTGACTATGAGCAATCAGGCAGAAATAAACATTAATGAATAGTAACTCATTGAAATATTAATGAATTTTTATCTGAAATGAACGTTGGTGAACGTTGATGAATTGGGTTCTGGCGGTGAGAGGGGGATTCGAACCCCCGATGCACTTTCGCACATACACGCTTTCCAGGCGTGCTCCTTCAACCACTCGGACATCTCACCGTGTTGAGGTGGGCAAACTATAAAGATTTGAACCGCCTTAGTCAAGTTTTTTGAGCTAGAACATAAAAATCTTCTTAAATTTTCGCTAAAATAGTGACATTTTATTCACTTTCTGTCGTTTTTTTATGCACATTAAATCATTGTTTTCCAAAAATGTGTTTTTAGCTGTCAAGCCTTTCAGCGCATTGAAGGATTCATTTCGCCTTGGTTATACGAAAAAATCATTGATTCGGGATATTATTGCGGGTTTAACCGTGGGCGTGATTGCGATTCCGCTTTCCATGGCATTAGCGATTGCCAGCGGTGTGCCACCACAACATGGGCTTTACACCGCCATTATTGCAGGCATAATCATCGCCCTAACCGGTGGCTCACGTTTTAATGTTTCCGGCCCCACTGCGGCTTTTGTGGTGATTTTATATCCCGTTACCCAGCAATTTGGTTTAAGTGGTTTGCTGATGGCAACCCTACTTTCCGGTGTGATCTTAATTTTAATGGCATTATTCCGTCTCGGTCGCCTCATTGAATATATCCCTCTGCCGGTTACCCTCGGTTTTACCTGTGGTATTGGTATTACAATTGGAACACTTCAAATTAAAGATTTTCTCGGTTTGACGATTGAACAAATGCCGGCTCATTATTTGGAAAAAATTCAAGCGATTTTGACCGCACTTCCCACAATAAATTGGTCTGATACGTTGGTAGGCCTCACCACGTTGTTGGTTTTGACCCAATGGTATAAATTACGCCTCGCCATACCGGGGCATTTACCTGCGGTGATAATTGGAACCCTTATTGCATTAGTTTTACAGTATTTTGGTTTTCATGTTCAAACCATCGGCTCTGCTTTCCAATATACCTTACCGGATGGCACGATAGGACAAGGTATTCCCAATGTATTGCCCGATTTTGTCTTGCCGTGGAATGTGCCCAATGCACAAGGGGAAGTGGTTCAATGGAATTTTGATAGCTTGCAGGCCTTGTTGCCTGCGGCATTTTCGATGGCAGTATTGGGGGCGATAGAATCCCTCCTTTGTGCTGTGGTGCTAGACAATATGACAGACACCAAACACCATTCCAATAATGAATTATTGGCTCAAGGTTTAGGCAATATCGTTTCGCCCTTTTTTGGTGGTATTACCGCAACCGCAGCGATTGCCCGCTCCACCGCCAATGTTAAATCCGGTGCGGTTTCGCCCATTGCCAGTGTGGTACACGCCCTTTTAGTGTTATTTGCCTTATTACTTTTTGCTCAAGCCCTTTCTTATTTACCGCTTTCATCAATGGCCGCCCTGCTTTTAGTGGTGGCATGGAATATGGCAAGTGTACAGGAAATCATTACCCTTGCCCGCCGCTCCAGCAAAAATGAAATCGCAGTATTATTCACCTGTTTAATTTTGACTGTATTGTTTGATATGGTGATTGCAATCAGTGTGGGTGTATTGCTCGCCAGCCTACTTTTTATCCGCACCATAGCCGAAATGACGAAAGCCATTGAGCATAACGCACCGGAAGATCTGAATGATGTATTGGTTTATCGCATCAGTGGACCTTTATTTTTTGCAGCCGCAGATAAATTATTTGCAGATTTACATAATAAAACCGTGCATACAGATCACGAAATCAAGCATATTGTCTTACAGTGCGATGCGGTGACCGTGTTAGATACAGGCGGAATTCACGCCCTCACCCGTTTTGTGCAACATATGCTGCCCCATCAGCAACTTTACTTATGCAATATGCAATTTCAACCTTTGAGAATGTTAGTGAAATCAAACACCACACCGGAAATACAAAAAATTAATTTTGCTACGGATTTAAAAGAAACTTTTAATAAAATTCGTGATTTTCAGCGTGTTAACTCATAATGAAAAACAAAAGCGTGCTAGAATAGTGCGCTTTTTTATTAACAAACAAAGGAATTTTCAATGCGCCCGAATAATCGAGAGAATCATCAACCCCGCCCAATTAAAATTACCCGCCATTATACGAAACATGCGGAAGGTTCGGTTTTGGTCGAATTTGGCGAAACCAAAGTGCTTTGCACCGCCAGTGTGGAAGAAACAGTCCCCCGTTTCCTGAAAGGTCAAAATCAAGGTTGGGTAACAGCTGAATACGGTATGTTGCCACGCTCTACCCACAGCCGTATGCCACGAGAGGCGGCAAAAGGCAAACAAGGGGGGAGAACCTTAGAGATTCAACGTTTAATCGCCCGTTCTTTGCGTGCCATGGTCGATTTAAACGCACTGGGTGAACGCACCATCACCTTAGACTGTGATGTCATTCAAGCCGATGGCGGCACTCGCACCGCTTCAATTACCGGTGCAGCAGTCGCTTTATGTGATGCTATTAACGGATTAATGGAAAACGGGAGTTTAAAAACCAATCCGATAAAAGCCTTGGTTTCAGCCATTTCCGTGGGAATTGTGGAGGGAGAAGCAGTGTGTGATTTAGAATATATTGAAGATTCAGCCGCCGAAACAGATATGAATGTGGTGATGATGGAAGACGGCAGAATGATCGAAGTCCAAGGCACGGCAGAGGGTGAACCTTTCAGCCATGAAGAATTACTCATTTTATTAGCATTAGCCAAACAAGGTTGCCAACAAATTTTTGTCGCACAACGTGAAGCCCTAGGCTTATAAGGATAAAACATGGAACAATATAAACGTGATTTTATTGAATTTGCCTTAAGCCGTCAGGTATTGAAATTTGGCGAGTTCACCTTGAAATCAGGACGTAAAAGTCCGTATTTCTTTAATGCCGGATTATTCAATACCGGCGCAGATTTAGCCCGTTTGGGCGAATTTTATGCGGCTGCGATTCAAGCAAGTGCGGTCGATTTTGATGTCATTTTTGGCCCGGCTTACAAAGGGATCCCTATTGGCACCACCGTTTCTGTGGCATTGTTTAACCGTTACAACCTGGATAAACCGGTCTGCTTTAATCGCAAAGAAGCCAAAGATCACGGTGAAGGTGGCAATTTAATCGGTAGCCCACTGCAAGGCAAAATTTTATTAGTCGATGATGTGATCACCGCAGGCACAGCGATTCGTGAATCCATGGAACTCATCAACGCTAATTATGCCGAACTTGCTGCCGTATTCATTGCCTTAAATCGTAAAGAACGTGGCAAAGGCGAACTTTCCGCTATCCAAGAAGTGGAACGAGATTACCAATGCCGTGTCTTATCCATTATTGATTTAGACGATTTAATGCAGTTTATTGAGCAAGATCCAAACTATCGCTCTCATTTGAGCGCAATGCACGCTTACCGAGCAGAGTTTGGCGTATAAAACTGGATAAATCGATCTTTGTCGCTATTTAAAAAAACACGGCAAAAAACAACCGCACTTTTTAGAGGGAAAGTATGAATTTTATTGGAAAAATTTTAGGCGTATTGATTGGCTGGAAAATCGGGGGATTCTTTGGGGCGATTGCCGGACTGATTTTAGGCTCAATTGCAGATAAAAAACTCTATGAGCTAGGGGCAGTCAATTCGAGCTTTTTCAATCGAAAAACCACACGCCAAGCCCTTTTTATGCAAACCACCTTTGCCGTATTGGGGCATTTGAGTAAAGCCAAAGGCCGAGTAACGGAAGAAGATATTCAACTGGCTAACCAATTAATGGCACAGATGAAATTAGACGATCAAGGTCGTCGTCTTGCTCAAGATGCTTTCCGCCGAGGTAAAGAAACGGATTTCCCTATTCGCCAAGTCATTCGTGAATTCCGCATTGGTTGCGGACAACGCACCGATTTATTGCGGATGTTCTTACATGTGCAGGTGCAAGCCGCGTTTTTAGATGCACAATTACACGAAGGAGAAAAAGAAGTGCTTTATGTAATTGCGGAAGAACTCGGACTTTCACGTATGCAATTTGAGCAAATGATCGCGATGGAAATGGCTGCACGAGCGTTTACTCAAGGCGGTTTTTATCGGCAATATCAACAAGGTGCTTATCAACAACGTGGCAACTATGAATATCAACAAAATCATGGGACACACCAACACACTTCCGGTCCGACTTTAAACGATGCTTATAACGTACTCGGTGTGAGTGAATCCGATGATCGTAATACCGTCAAACGAGCCTATCGCCGCTTAATGAATGAACACCACCCTGATAAACTTGTGGCGAAAGGGCTACCGCCTGAAATGATGGAAATGGCAAAAGAAAAAGCACAACAAATCCAAGCCGCTTATGATTTGATTTGCAAATCAAAAGGCTGGAAATAAAACGTGCGTGTCATTCTCGCCCCTATGCAAGGCGTACTGGATCCGTTCGTACGCCAGCTTCTCACTGAAATTAACGATTACGATTTATGTATTACGGAATTTATCCGTGTGGTTGATCAATGCCTGCCTGAAAAGGTGTTTCATCGTTTATGCCCTGAACTCAAAAATCGAGGTTTCACCCCCTCAGGAACTGCGGTTCGGGTGCAATTACTCGGGCAGCATCCCGATTACTTAGCCGAAAATGCCCTCCGAGCTATTAACCTAGGTTCGCACGGTATTGATTTTAATTGTGGTTGTCCTTCTAAAACCGTAAATGGTAGCCACGGCGGAGCTGCCTTACTCAAACAACCGGAATTAATTTATCGTGCAACACAGGCTTTACGGAAAGCCATCCCCCTATCCTCTCCGGTGAGTGTAAAAGTGCGGTTGGGCTGGGATGATGTTTCCCAAGCAATGGAAATTGCCGATGCCGTTCAACAAGGCGGGGCAACAGAGATCACCGTGCATGGTCGCACCAAAGCTGATGGCTATCGTGCGGATCGCATCAATTGGGAAAAAATTGGAGAAATCCGTAAACATCTTTCCATTCCGGTGATTGCAAACGGAGAAATCTGGCATTGGCAAGACGGACAACATTGCCTTGCCATCACCGGCTGCCAAGCTTTAATGGTGGGACGTGGTGCATTAAACATTCCAAATTTAAGCCATGTACTCAAATCAAACACCACCAAAATGCCTTGGGTAGATATTCAAAAATTATTACAAAAATACGCCGAAATGGAAAACTTTCACGATTCCGGTTTTTACCATGTGGCACGCATTAAACAATGGTTACGTTATTTGAATAAAGAATACGACGAGGCAAATGTCATTTTTGAAAAAATTAAAACCTGTCAAACCGCTGAAGATTTACGGCTAAAATTAGCGCAAGTGGTTTAATCTCTAAACCCCGATACTTGATGTATCGGGGTTTGTTCTTTAACTATTGTTTAATATATCATCCTTTATCTTGCAGGTTTTTCACTTTCTCTTTCCAGGCTTGGAACGATAGTAGTAACCGTCAGCCTTTTATACAGCTTACGATAAGAGAATTTCTTTCTGTAACATCCACTTTATTCATATCGACATCATAAGTACATTTAGCCCATTTATTGTTTGCATCGTAAAGGGGAATACCTTCTTTATACCATCTATCCGCCGGTAGGGATTGGAGAATAAATAGCAAACAAAAATAGGGACAAATTTGACCGCACTTTAAATTTGAATAATTCATCAATCAATTGCAAAACACAGAAAGATATGGTTTCTAATCCGAATTCCATACCACTTTTATTCTATTTTCACTGTGTTTTTGATGTACCAAAGTTAAATCGTCAATAACATTTTTGATCCGGTTCTCTTTAACCACAGTTTTTTTATCAAAATCTTTGCACTCGATCACATTTTTGAATTTTACTCATTGCAAGTTAATAACATTCATTTAACATAAACTTCTGTTCATTTGATTAAAAAACGTAGAGGGTTTTATGAACGCAGCATCTTCACTTAAAAATCATAAAAACGGAATGATATTCCTCGCAGACATTCTTCTCTTTTTTGTTCTATTAAAATTCCTACCTTTTGCACCAAAGGAAAATGCAGGACTTGCATTATTAGCCTTTATTGCAGTGCTTTGGCTAAGCGAAGCATTACACGTCACCATTACCGCATTACTCGTACCGTTGCTCGCAATTTCATTAGACTTGGTGACGACAAAACAAGCGTTGTCTGCCTTTGCTGACCCGACAATATTCTTGTTCTTTGGTGGATTTGCATTGGCAACAGCATTACATATGCAAAAACTGGATAGAATGATTGCCAATAAAATTATGGCGCTTGCGAAAGGAAATCTTTTTATTGCAGTGATTTACCTTTTTCTCATCACCGCCTTCCTTTCAATGTGGATGAGTAATACCGCAACTGCTGCGATGATGTTACCGCTAGCAATGGGTATTTTAAGTAATATGGATCGTGAAAAAGAACATAATACTTATGTTTTCGTTTTATTAGGGATTGCCTATAGTGCGAGTATTGGTGGAATGGGAACCCTGGTAGGTAGCCCGCCAAATGCGATTGTCGCCAGTAATTTACATCTCACTTTCTCAGATTGGCTTTGGTACGGCTTACCCATAGTGTTGATCTCACTACCTTTAATGATCGGCACGCTTTTCATTGTATTCAAACCGAAACTTAACTACCGTTTTGAACAATCTTTTGAAAAAATTGAAATGAATTCACAGCGGATTTTAACCTTGGTAATTTTCGTATTTATCGCTTTATGTTGGGTATTTAGCGGTAAAATTAATCCACTCATTTCCGAACTATTAGGTCTGCCTAAAAAAATTGCCAGTTTTGACAGTGTTGTCGCTTTACTTGCTGCGATTGTTATCTGTGCAACCGGTGTGGCGAGTTGGAAACAAATTCAAGACAATACCGATTGGGGCGTATTAATGCTCTTTGGTGGTGGTTTAACATTAAGTGCCGTATTAAAAGATTCTGGTGCCAGCAAAATTCTCGCAGACGGTATTGTTTTCCTCGTTCAAGGGCAACATTACTATTTAATTGGTTTATTGGTCGCCACATTTATTATTTTCTTAACGGAATTTACTTCCAATACCGCCAGTGCAGCCTTGCTTGTTCCGATCTTTATTTCTATCGCCCAATCCCTCGGTATACCTGAAATTGGTCTTGCATTAATTATCGGTTTAGGGGCTTCTTGTGCATTTATGTTGCCGGTGGCAACCCCACCTAATGCAATTGTATTTGGCAGCGGTCAAGTTAAACAAAGTGAGATGGTACGAGCCGGTTTCGTATTAAATGTCATCTGTGTCTTTGTGATTGCTACATTCGGCTATTTCTTCTGGCTGAACTAACCAGAAAAAACACGATAAAAAAACGACCGCACTTTGCTCCAAGTGCGGTCGTTTTTCTTTTTGTTTTAGCCCTTAATCCAAATGTTCATGGCTACTTAAAAAGCCACCACTTTGGTGTTTCCAAAGTTTGGCATACAAGCCATTTTGTTCAAGCAATTCACTGTGTGTGCCTTGCTCCACAATTTGCCCTTTGTCTAACACAATGAGACGGTCCATTGCAGCAATGGTAGATAAACGATGGGCAATGGCAATCACCGTTTTATTTTCCATCATCTTATCAAGGCTTTCTTGGATTGCCACTTCCACTTCTGAATCCAATGCACTGGTCGCCTCATCAAGCAACAAAATCGGGGCATCTTTCAACATCACTCGGGCAATGGCTATACGCTGACGTTGACCGCCGGAGAGTTTAACACCACGTTCACCCACATGAGCATCATAGCCGGTTCTGCCTTGAGCATCAGTCAAAAATGGAATGAAATCCGCTGCTTCGGCACGCTCTGCTGCCCATTTCATTTCTTCATCCGTTGCATTTGGGCGACCATAAATAATATTGTCACGCACAGAACGGTGGAGTAACGAAGTATCCTGTGTCACCAAACCAATCTGGCTACGCAAACTTTCTTGCTGCACATCCAGTACATTTTGTCCATCAATCGTAATCGTTCCTTGCTGAGCCTCATAAAAACGTAGTAAGAGGTTCACAATGGTGGATTTACCCGCACCGGAACGCCCAATTAACCCTACTTTTTCTCCCGGTTTAATGGTGAGATTAAAATGATTTAAGAGCGGTTTTGTCGGATCATAAGCAAAGGTAATATCATTAAATTTGATTTCCCCTTGTTTAACCTGCAGTGGCGGACAATTTGGTTTATCCACAATAGTGTGTGGTTTTGTCAGTGTCGCCATGCCGTCATTTACTGTACCGATATTTTCAAATAGCCGTGCCGATTCCCACATAATCCAACGGGATAGCCCATTCACTCGCAATGCCATAGCGGTAGCAGTGGCAATAGCGCCTACGCCTACCTGCCCATTCTGCCATAAAATCACCCCTAATATTGCCGTGCTAAGGGTTAAGAAAATGTTGCTGGCATAAGTTAAGGTATCAAGAGAACTGGCAAGACGCATTTGTGCATGCACTGTCACCATAAACTCTTCCATTGATCGTTTCGCATAAGCCGCTTCACGAGAGCCATGAGAGAACAATTTTACCGTGGCAATATTAGAATAAGCATCGGTGACACGCCCTGTCATCAAAGAGCGGGCATCCGCTTGACGCTCGGCGGTTTTTGCCAAACGAGGAATAAGCAATTTCAAGATCGTGATAAACAGAACAATCCAAATCGCAAAAGGCAATAAGAACCAAATATCTAACGCCGCTAAAACCAACCCTGAGGTAATAAAATATACCGCCACATAAACCAACATATCGGCAATTGTCATCACCGTATCCCGCACAGCCAGGGCGGTTTGCATCACTTTGGCAGAAACCCGGCCGGCAAACTCATCTTGATAGAAACTCAAACTTTGCCCAAGCATTAAACGGTGGAAATTCCAACGCAATCGCATTGGGAAAACCCCTTGCAAGGTTTGCAGTCGAACATTCACGCCAATAAAAGACCACACAATGCTGAGTAACAGGAGTGCCGCCATTCCGATCAGCAAATGCCCTTTTTCTTGCCATAAGGTCGCCGGGCTATAAGCGCCAAGCCAATCGACCAACAAGCCCATAAATTGGAAGAGCAATGCTTCCATAATACCGGTACCAACCGTTAAAATCGCCAGCAGGAAAATCCAGCCTTTCATCCCGTCAATACTCGACCAAATAAAACGGAATAAGCCTTTTTCCGGTGTTGTCGGATTGCTTTCCGGATAAGGATTTAAACGGTTTTCAAACCATGAAAAAATTTTATCGAACATAAGATTTCCTTAAAAACAAAAGGCAACATAGGTTGCCTTCAAAACCGTTACATTATAGCGTAAAAAAAACGCAATTTACATTGCACAATGACATTAAATCGTCCATTATACGTTGGCTATAACCATGGGAAATATCAGCCTGCCTATTATTAGACAATGGTTTTCCCCAATTCATCATCCCCTTATATTCTAGGAGAAAATATCATGTTTACCGATTGGAAAGAACACACTTCACACGTTAAAAAATCATTTGGCGAGCTTGGCAAAAAACACCCGAAAATGTTGCAAGCCTATCAAGCATTAGGTGCAGCAGCGGCTGAAGAAAATGTACTGGATGCCAAAACCCGTGAACTCATTGCATTGGCTGTGGCGGTGACAACCCGCTGCGAAAGCTGTATTAGCGTTCATGCCGAAGAAGCGGTAAAAGCCGGTGCGACGGAAGAAGAAGTGTCTGCTGCATTAGCCATGTCTATTGCACTCAATGCCGGTGCGGCTTATACCTACTCTTTACGCGCATTAGAAGCTTTCAATGTACAAAAAGGGGAATAAATTTTCCCCTTTTCCTCCACTGGCGTTCATTAAACGCCAGTTTTAATTACCACAAATGCAATTTTTCCATCTGTGTAATCACCTCTTCCACTTGAATTTCCGCCATCAAATTCTTCCCTTTCAATTTTGTTGCCCAAGGCAATTCAGAAGAAGGTTTGCCAAATTCTTTTTGTACATTTTCTTCATAGACTGATACCACATTTTCCCTATTATTATAGGGAGCGGTACGCAATGGATTGTGATAGGCATACAACCCTATCACCGGTGTGCCTTGTGTGGTGGCAATATGAGCAGGACCGGAATCCGGTGAAAGAACAAGATCCACTTTCGCAATCAATGCCGCCAGTTGTTTTAAGTTCGTTTTTCCTGCAGCATTGGCTGGCGTAAAATCGCAAAGTGCGGTTATTTTTTCCACCATTTCCAACTCCCTTTTTGCTGGAGAACTACAAAAAATCACATTCACATTATGTTGATTAGCGATATTGGCTACTTCCGCATAACGTTCAACTAACCAATCTTTTTCTGCTTTACTGGAACAAGGGGAAATTAATAAATTCTTACGGGTCGGATCAATAAATTGCTCTGCAAATTGTCGATCTTGCTGTGAAATAGCCAAATGCCAAGAGGCGATGGATTGCGGCACACCAATATATTCAGCAAATGCCATAAAACCATCTAACACATGAGGTGATTTAGGATCCCTCACTCGCCGATTGACAAAAAGCCATTGCCCCTCACGAGAACGTTTTTGCCCAAACCCAATTTTATATTTGGCTTTAATCCCTAAAGAAAGCATAGAAGCACGAAATGCGGTTTGCATATTCAAAAGGGCATCAAAATGAGTATGTTTAAGCTGTTTCCATAAGGAAAAAATGCCCCTCCAGCCCGTTTTTTTATCATAAGGAAGCAACTTCACGTTCGGTATGCCTTCTAACAAGGCTGCTTCTGTTTTTCCCACAATCCAAGTGATTTTGGTCTGTGGATAGTACGCCTGAATATGTTGCACCACGGCAAGGGCATGGCACACATCTCCCACGGCTGAAAGACGAAGAATACAAAGTGAGGTTGGCGCTTCAGTAAAAAGCGGCATAGCGGTTCCTTTCTCGTTTAAATTGCCGTTATTTTAAAGTAGAATGAGGGCATTTTCTATCATTCAATCCATCTAAAATGCTTGAGTTCCAACAAGATAACCAATTTTTTATCTTTAATTTTGACCGCACTTTTAAGCAACAACATCAGTTTTTTGATCCCTCATTTTGGCAAGCACAGCAGCGTATCCTTGGTTCAGCAAAAGGGCGGGGAACCACTTATTTTTTGGCAACACAGGATTGGTTTGGCGTAAATTGTGCACTGCGTCATTATTATCGGGGCGGATTATGGGGAAAATTTAATAAAGATCGTTACACGTTTTCAACCCTTTCCCAAACACGCAGTTTCGCAGAATTTTCCTTATTACAACGCTTGTATGAAGCAGGCTTGCCGGTGCCTAAACCGATTGGAGCACACATAAAAAAAGGCAAAATCGGCGTTTGCTATCAAGCCGATATCCTCACCGAAAAAATTGAAAATGCGCAGGATTTAACCGCACTTCTACAAAACCAATCTCTTTCTGATAAAACCTGGCAACAAATCGGTGGGTTGATTCGCCAGCTACACGATCTACAAATCTGCCATACGGATCTTAACGCTCACAACATTCTTGTTCAAAATACGGAACAAGCACAAAAATGTTGGCTGTTGGATTTTGATAAGTGCGGTGAAAAATCGGGCGATTTTTGGAAAGCGGAAAACTTAAACCGTTTACACCGCTCTTTTATGAAAGAAACCGAAAGAATGAAAATCCAATTTACAGAACAAAACTGGACAGAGCTTATGTTCGGTTATCATCAACATTTCAACCAAAAGGATAAACCATAATGCAAAAAATTGTACTTGCCACCGGCAACCAAGGAAAAGTAAAAGAAATGGCGGATGTGTTGGCGACATTCGGATTTGAAGTTATCGCCCAAACAGATTTAGGCATTGAAAGCCCAGAAGAAACCGGGCTGACCTTTGTAGAAAATGCTTTATTGAAGGCTCGTTATGCGGCAGAAAAATCCGGTTTACCGGCCATTGCGGACGATTCCGGTTTAGTCGTCAATGCGCTAAATGGCGCCCCGGGTTTATATTCCGCCCGTTATGCCGGTGAAGAAGGCAATGATGCCCAAAATCGCCAAAAATTGTTGGCAGAACTCGCTCCTATCCCCCAAGAAAAACGCCAAGCAAAATTTGTCAGTTGCATTGTGTTATTACAACACCCTACCGATCCCTCCCCGATTATTGCAGAAGGCGAATGCCAAGGTATGATTGGTTTTGAGGAAAAAGGGGAAAATGGCTTTGGTTACGACAGCTTATTTTTCAGCCCGGAACAAGGCTGTACCTTTGCAGAACTAGAAACCAGCGAAAAGAAAAAAATCTCTCACCGAGCCCGTGCCTTGCAAGAATTAAAGGCAAAATTGAGCATATAAAAAACAGGAAAAAACTACCGCACTTTTTACAATAAAATTCCACTTTCCGCTTTGGTAAAATTCATCACAAATAAACTTTTATAGGTGCGAACATGGTATTCACCGGTCAGTACACGACGAGTAAAAGCGTGGTAGCTTTCCATATCCGATGTATGAATAAGCAGCATAAAATCATAGTCACCGGAAATTTCATAACAACTCATCACATCGGATTCTTCACGCATTTTTCGTTCAAATTGTTCTTGATAATAAGAGTGCTGATTGTCCATTTCCACCATCACAAAAACAGAAATCGCTTTGCCTACTGCTTTAGGTGACACCACAGCGACTTGCTTAGCAATGATCCCTTTTTCGGTTAAAAGCTGAATACGGCGTTGGCAAGTGGCAACCGAACTGTTCACCTTATCCGCAATTTCTTTTAACGGCAGGGTTGAGTCTTGTTGTAATAAATTGAGTAAATCACGATCAAGTTTATCTAATGGCATCATTCACCTATAATAAAAAATTTCCATTTAGAGTCTTATAAGAGAAATATTTTCAAAAATCAACATATATTGAGAATTTTTATCACGCAACCTGACTATAATTTCAATACCGTATATTATGAATATCCTTACTATGAAATTAATGACTCAAGGTGTACTGCTTTGCTTGCTTTCCCAATGTTTATTTGGTGTGCTTTATTTATTCAGTTTGTGGCTACAACCCCTTAATGGTACAGATGTTTTTGCTTGGCGAATGGTGGCAATGTTATTTTGTCTTGCTTTAATCATTTTTCCTACGGTGGGCTATCGTGCTATTTTGCGTTTGATGAAAGAAAATTTAGGGTATCATTTCTCTCGTTGGGCGATATTTTTACTGGGCACTATCAATGCTGGCAGTCAGTTTTAGTTATTTATGTGGGCACCGGTGAATAATGAAGGAGTAAATATCGCAATGGGATATTTTCTATTTCCACTCGTGATGGAGATTTTGGGACGAATATGGTTAAAAGAACCATTGAGCCATATTCAAAAATTAGCCCTTTGTCTGGCCGCCTGTGGGGTTGCTCATGAACTTTGGCATACGCAAAGTTTTTCTTGGACAAGCCTCTGGGTTTGCTTAGTCTATCCGTTTTATTATCTCAGTCGTAAGAAAATGCAGATTCCTGCATTACAAGGTATTGCTTTAGATATTTTCTTGATTTCAATTCCTTGCGCTATCTATTTGATTTACCAAGGAAATAGTTTTCAGCTTATTGCTGATGAATGGCGCTATTGGTATCTTCTCCCCGCATTAGGTATGGTGAGTGCGATAGGTTTATCTGCAAATTTAAAATCCAGCCAACAAATTCCGGTAAGTTTATTTGCGGTACTCAGTTATATTGAACCGGCATTACTTTTTTTGATCGCCCTAGTTTGGCTTGATACTGCCGTTTCCCCGGCTGATTATTTGACTTATATTCCTATTTGGGCAAGTTTGATTTTGTTAGGAGGAAATGGTTTGATTAAAAACAGAGATAAAAATAACCGCACTTTAGCCGGAAAAAGCAATGAATGAGCGATGTTTGGCAAATAAAGTGCGGTCAGTTTTTTTAACGTTTTTCTAAGATGGGTTTTAAGAATCTTGCCGTGTGAGAACCCTCTACTTTTGCCACTTCTTCAGGGGTGCCGGTGGCGATAATTTGTCCGCCTCCGCTTCCCCCTTCAGGGCCGAGATCCACAATCCAATCGGCGGTTTTGATGACATCTAAATTATGCTCAATCACCACAATGGTATTGCCTTGATCTCTTAGTCGGTGAAGCACGGCAAGCAATTGTTTTATATCAGCAAAATGCAAACCGGTGGTGGGTTCATCTAAAATATAAAGGGTTTTCCCCGTATCCCGTTTGGAAAGCTCGGTTGCTAATTTAACACGTTGCGCCTCCCCGCCGGAAAGAGTAGTCGAAGATTGCCCCAAACGGATATAGGATAACCCCACATCCATAAGGGTTTGCAGTTTCCGGGCAATCATTGGAATGGCATCAAAAAACGCTCGAGCCTCTTCCACCGTCATATCCAAGACTTGATGGATGGTTTTGCCTTTATAGCGAATTTCCAAGGTTTCACGGTTATAACGTTTCCCTTTACATTGATCGCAAGGTACATACACATCCGGTAAAAAGTGCATTTCCACTTTAATAACGCCATCGCCTTGGCATGCCTCACAGCGTCCGCCACGCACGTTAAAACTAAAACGCCCTGGGTTATAGCCTCTCGCCCGCGCTTCCGGTACACCGGCAAAAAGTTCACGAATTGGGGTGAATAACCCCGTATAGGTCGCCGGGTTTGAACGTGGCGTACGCCCAATTGGGCTTTGGTTAATATCGATGACTTTATCGAAATGCTCCAGCCCTTCAATGGATTTATAAGGGGCATAGTCGGTTTTGTCGGCACGGTTCAAAGCATTTTGAGCAAGCGGGAAGAGGGTGTCGTTAATCAACGTGGATTTGCCCGAACCCGATACGCCGGTAATACAAGTGAACAATCCGACAGGAATATCTAAATTCACATTTTTTAAATTATTCCCCGATGCACCTTTTAGTTTTAGCCATTTTTTCTTATCAAGTGCGGTTCGTTTTTTCGGAATTTCAATTTGTTCCACACCGGATAGGAATTTACCGGTGATAGAATTCGTATTTTCCATAATTTCTTGTGCATTGCCTTGGGCGATCACTTGTCCGCCGTGCACGCCAGCACCCGGGCCGATATCAATAATATGATCAGCGGCACGAATGGCATCTTCATCATGTTCCACCACAATAACGGTGTTACCCAAATTGCGTAAATGGATGAGTGTATTGAGTAGCCGTTCATTATCACGCTGATGCAACCCGATAGACGGCTCATCTAACACATACATCACACCCACTAAACCTGCCCCAATTTGGCTGGCTAGACGAATTCGTTGCGCCTCACCGCCTGAAAGGGTTTCGGCAGAGCGGGAAAGGGAAAGATAATTCAGCCCTACATTAACTAAGAACTGTAAACGCTCTCGAATTTCTTTCAGAATTTTCTCAGCAATCTGTGCCTTTTGCCCGGTTAATGAAAGGGCGGTGAAAAATTCGAGGGTTTCACCAATGCTTTTTTCTGAAATCATGGGTAAATTAGTCGGCCCGATATACACATTTCGTGCTTCTGGGCGTAAACGTGAACCGCCACAATCCGCACAAGGACGGTTGCTGATGTTTTTGGCTAATTCTTCACGCACTGACATAGACTCCGTCTCTTTATAGCGGCGGGCCATATTATTCAAAATGCCTTCAAAAGGATGTTTACGAATAACCACATCACCACGATCATTCATATATTGAAATTCAATCTCTTCCTTACCTGAACCGTGCATAATGATGTGTTGGATTTTTTTCGGTAAGCTTTCATAAGGTGCATCCACATCAAAATCATAATGTTTTGCAAGGGAAGTGAGCATTTGATGATAATAAAAATTACGGCGATCCCAGCCTTTCACCGCACCACCGGAAAGGGAAATGCTTGGATTTTGCACCACGCGTGTTTCATCGAAATATTGCTGAACGCCCAAGCCATCACAGGTCGGACAAGCACCTGCGGGGTTGTTAAACGAAAACAAACGAGGTTCTAATTCCGGCACAGAGTACCCACAGTGCGGACAAGCAAAATTTGCCGAAAAAACCAGTTCTTCCGCTTTTGGATTATCCATTTCCGCCACAATGGCTGTACCACCGGAAAGCTCTAATGCCGTTTCAAAGGATTCCGCTAAACGAGAGCTCAAATCTGACCGCACTTTGAAACGATCCACCACCACTTCAATGGTATGTTTTTTCTGTAATTCCAGTTTTGGTGGATCAGACAAATCACAAATCTCGCCATCAATCCTTGCACGAATATAGCCTTGCGCCGCAATATTTTCTAAGATTTTAACGTGCTCCCCTTTACGGTTTTTCACCACCGGCGCAAGCAACATCATCTTCGATTCTTCAGGCAAACTTAATACTTTGTCTACCATTTGGCTGATGGTTTGAGCTGTTAGCGGTACATCGTGATTTGGGCAGCGAGGTTCTCCCACACGGGCAAAAAGAAGACGGAGATAATCGTAAATTTCCGTGATCGTCCCCACCGTAGAACGAGGGTTATGGGAGGTGGATTTTTGTTCGATAGAAATAGCAGGCGACAAGCCTTCAATGGAATCCACATCCGGTTTTTCCATTAAAGAAAGAAATTGACGGGCATAGGCAGAAAGGGATTCTACATAGCGGCGTTGCCCTTCCGCATAAAGGGTGTCAAACGCTAATGAGGATTTGCCGGAACCGGAAAGACCGGTGATAACAATGAGTTTATCGCGAGGAATGGTTAAATTGATATTTTTAAGATTGTGGGTTCTTGCCCCACGAATGTCGATATTTTCCATAAATCATTCGTACTGGTAATTATTTTTGCAAAATTGCGAGCATTATCGCATATTTCAATATCTGTGCAAATATCCAGTTAAATCTTATAGATCTTTTGCAAAATTTCAGGCAAAATAACCGCACTTTTTTAATATAAAAAATGAGGATTTTTCAATGGCAGGAGTTAATAAGGTAATTATTGTGGGTCATTTAGGTAATGATCCTGAAGTTCGTACCATGCCAAATGGTGATGCCGTTGCCAATATTAGTGTCGCAACCAGTGAAAGCTGGAATGATCGTAACACCGGTGAACGCCGTGAAATCACAGAATGGCACCGAATCGTATTTTATCGCCGTCAAGCAGAAATTTGTGGCGAATATTTGCGCAAAGGTTCGCAAGTGTATGTAGAAGGTCGCCTGCGTACCCGCAAATGGCAAGATCAAAATGGGCAAGATCGCTACACCACAGAAATTCAAGGCGATGTCATGCAAATGTTAGGTAGCCGTAACGCAAATGCAGGGGGATATGGCGCTTCGGATATGGCACAAAGCAGCCCACAACCAAGCTACCAAGCGAATGCTAACAACAGCTATCAATCATCCCGCCCGGCCCAACAGCAACCAAGACCACAGGCCGAACCCCCAATGGACGGTTTTGATGATGATATTCCGTTTTAGCGCCTATATATTTTATAATATGTAAAAAATATCAGTCTTAATATTCAAGAGAGCCCTTTTATTAAATAAAGGGTTCTTTCTTTTGCATTTTTTATGGTTATACCCATAAGAAAACAGATCGATCTCAAGGTTTTTATGGATAGCTAACTATAAAATTGTGAAATTCGAAAAATCTTCTCAAAATCCCACCGCACTTTTCACACTATTATTTTGCTCAATCTTCTGTTCTGCTGTAAGGTCAACCATCTGAACGTGTTAGCATTTTTCTCCCACACTAAAGCCCATATAGACAATCTTGGTCGTGATGAATTATCGGTAAAACCATCTTGTTTTAGCTGATAAAGTTTTTTGACACCTCATTTAACGAACGCAAAATTCGGGCATAACCAATTTGATAGGCGATGGTGATAATATCCTAATTAGCTAAATCCATCCTGGATGAGAGATACCGTTTTTCATTTCCCCCTAGGAATTCGGTGACATTCGTAACAAGTTTTTGTTTGAGCCTATCAGCTATGAACGTAATATGGCTTGTTTTACCATATTTCTCACGGTCTTTTGTCCTAACACAAGAGCGAATATTTAATGTTTGCCTATGTGAAAACACTGCTTTCCCTCTGGTAAAAATCCCTTCGGACTGTAATTAACTCGAATGATTTGATATCCACATCTTGATAAAGTAGCAAAATCCTCTTTCTAATTTCATCTTGAGGTTTATGCTATTGGTGAATAATAAAAGGTCGAATGGGGTAATCTTACT
Source organism: Rodentibacter rarus (assembly GCF_001998965.1). Lineage (GTDB taxonomy): Bacteria > Pseudomonadota > Gammaproteobacteria > Enterobacterales > Pasteurellaceae > Rodentibacter > Rodentibacter rarus. The sequence goes on along the minus strand of NZ_MLHJ01000009.1, from coordinate 72,449 downwards.
TATGTTTAGCAATAAAGGGTGTTTATGAGCTAACTTCAATGTATGGGCTATATTCTTTTCCACCAGTGTTTTCTTTCGTCCTATTCCTTGAGTTTTTTAGACAGGCATTCTCGGCTTCAAGCTATTCAATAGGTTTCAATAATGCATTGATACCTTTTGTGTTTTTTGAATTTTTTTATCGTCTTTTTGTGGTTGGGATATTGATTGGGCCATTAATACCGTATTTTTCAAATATGCTTCAACAAGGGTACTACAGAAAAGTGTAGGGAATAGGAAAATGCTCTACGATTTCTCAATTCCATATTGCCATTCAATACAAGTGGGATAACTTGATACTTAATGAGGTCGAATAGTGTTTACCCATAAAAATCTGCACCTTAATCGGTTGGTCAATCTCTCCAACTTTTGGGGTGCAGATCAAAGTGCGTTTTTTTTAAGCTTTTTTCATTACGCTAATTTTTTGATTTGTGCAGCTAATTTAGATTTGTGGTTCGCTGCTTTGTTAGCGTGGATTAAGCCTTTTGAAGCCATACGGTCAACAACTTTTTGCATTTCAACGAATGCGGCTTCAGCTGCTGCTTTCTCACCCGCTGCTACTTGAGCATAAACTTTTTTGATATAAGTACGCATCATAGAGCGTTGGCTTGCGTTGTGTTGGCGGCGTTTTTCAGATTGTACCGCACGTTTTTTTGCTGACTTGATATTAGCCAAGGTCAAACTCCTAAAATTTCTGTTAATTAGTGTGACAAAATAAAGGGCGTCAATATGACGATATTTTATACCTTTGTCAATGGAAAATTTGTGTTGATTTCGGTGAGACACAACCGAAAGTAAGCATCGTTATTTTTACAAGCGCTTTCAATAGGGGCTCACACAAACGATGTGGGCGGATTTTATCAGTTTTTTTACGTGGAATATAGCGTAAAAACAAAATTTCTATACAATTAAGCAAAAATTTTAGCCAAGAGAACAATGTTTTGAGTAAACGACTTTTAAAATCAGGCGTGATTGTCAGCAGTATGACGCTATTATCGCGCATATTAGGTTTGGTGCGTGATGTTGTCATCGCCCATTTGATTGGGGCAGGCGCGGCGGCGGATGTTTTTTTATTTGCCAACCGTATTCCGAATTTTCTCCGTCGTTTATTTGCTGAAGGGGCATTTTCCCAAGCTTTCGTGCCGGTATTAGCCGAATATCGTAAAAGCGGTGATTTGGATAAAACCCGAGAATTTATCGGAAAAGTGTCTGGCACATTAGGCGGTTTAGTGAGTATTGTGACCTTGTTGGCGATGGTCGGTTCACCTGTTGTTGCCGCATTATTTGGTATGGGATGGTTCACCGATTGGCTGAATGACGGCCCTGATGCCCATAAATTTGAACAAGCCTCTTTATTATTAAAAATTACCTTTCCCTATTTATGGTTTGTCACCTTTGTGGCGCTTTCAGGCGCAGTGTTAAATACGCTAGGCAAATTTGGGGTGATGTCTTTTTCACCGGTATTATTAAATATTGCGATGATTGCCACCGCCCTTTTCTTAGCGCCGAGAATAGATAATCCCGATCTTGCCCTTGCCATTGGTATTTTTCTGGGTGGGTTATTGCAATTTTTATTCCAAATTCCTTTTATGAAAAAAGCCGGACTTTTGGTGAAACCGAGATGGGCGTGGCGTGATGAAGGGGTGGTAAAAATTCGTAAATTGATGATTCCGGCGCTCTTTGGTGTATCCGTCAGCCAGATCAATTTATTACTGGATACCGTCATCGCCAGTTTTTTAATGACCGGTTCCATTAGTTGGCTTTATTATTCCGACCGATTGTTGGAGTTCCCTCTGGGATTATTCGGCATCGCCATTTCCACGGTGATTTTGCCTACCCTCGCACGTCATCACGTCAATCGAGAAGAAAATTCCGAACAAAGTGCCCTCAATTTTCGCCACACCATGGATTGGGGCGTACGGATGATTTTATTACTGGGCGTACCGGCGGCAATAGGGATTGCCGTACTAGCACAACCCATGCTCCTCACCCTTTTTATGCGGGGAAGTTTCACCTTCAACGATGTGCACGCCGCCTCTTATTCCTTATGGGCGTTTAATGCCGGCTTGTTAAGCTTTATGCTGATTAAAATTCTCGCTAATGGCTATTACGCACGGCAAGATACCAAAACGCCGGTAAAAATCGGCATTATCGCAATGGTAAGCAATATGGGATTTAATCTGTTGGCCATTCCCTTTAGCTATGTGGGCTTAGCCATGGCCTCGGCGATGTCCGCAACCCTTAATGCTTACTTACTTTATCGTGGTTTGGCGAAGTCTGATGTGTACCATTTCTCACGCCAAAGTGCGGTCTTTTTTGTGAAAGTTTTATTAGCCGCCTTTTTTATGGGCGTTGCGGTGTGGTATTACACCCCTGCGATCAATGAATGGGCGCTGATGAGTTTTATAAAACGGGTTCATTGGTTGGCTTGGTTAATCACATTAGCGGCATTCGTTTATGGTGCGATGTTGGTTTTGTTAGGCATTCGCCCGCACCATTTGCTGACAAAAAACTAACTACCCGCTATAATGCCGAAATTCTGAAATTTTCGTGGATAAGGTCATGCAATTAATTCGTGGGCTACATCATGCAAGCCGGGTTTTACAAGATTGTGCGCTCACTATCGGCAACTTTGACGGTGTGCATTTAGGGCATCAAGCGGTGTTGCGCCACCTTCGCCAAAAAGCGGATGAATTGCATTTACCCATGGCGGTATTGTTATTCGAACCCCAGCCACGGGAATATTTTATGGGGGAAAATGCACCGGCCCGTTTGATGCGTTTGCGTGATAAGCTTTATTATTTACAACAAGCCCGCGTGGATGTGGTAATTGTGGCGAAATTTGACCGCACCTTTGCCGAACAATCGGCACAGCAGTTCATTGAACAGACGTTAGTTAATCAGCTCTATGTAAATTTTTTAAGTATTGGCGATGATTTCCAATTCGGTGCTAACCGTCAAGGCAATTTTGCGATGCTAAAACAAGCGGGAGAGCGCTTTGGCTTTACGGTGGAAGATAATCGCAGTTTCTGCTTAGATGAACAACGCATTAGCAGCACCACCATTCGGGAAGCCTTAGCAAAAGATGAATTATCCCTTGCAGAAAGTTTATTAGGCAAACCTTATCGCATTTTTGGTCGTGTTATTCACGGCAATAAGTTGGGCAGAACATTGGGATTTCCCACCGCCAATATCCGTTTACATCGCCAAGTGAATCCCATTAAAGGGGTGTATGCGGTAAAAGTGCGGTTAAAATCCGGCGAGATTTTCAGCGGTGTCGCCAATATGGGAAAACGCCCGACAATTAACGGCATAATGCAATTGTTAGAAGTGCATTTATTTGATTTTGCCAAAACAATTTATGGCGAATTGGTTGAAGTAGAGTTCTGCCATAAGATCAGAGAAGAAATGAAATTTCCCTCTTTCGAGGCACTAAAAGCCCAGATTAAACAGGATGCAGAAACAGCAAAAAAGTATTTTCTTAAATGATTTTTTGCCTTCCCCTGCTTGCGGGGGAAGGTGTCGCAAAGCGACGGAAGGGGGGGATCCCCCGTAAAAAGAGGGAGCAAAGTAATTTTTTGGGAAAAAGATATGACTATTTCAGCTAAAACAATTCGCTTTGATGAAAACACGATGTGGGTTGAACTGGATGATGCTCGTATTTTAGGTGTACCTTTAGCATGGTTTCCCCAAATTATTACATGCAAGTAAAAGCGAATTAGAAAGTTATGAATTAAGCCGTCGGGGAATCCATTGGGATTGTTTAGATGAAGATATTTCTGTGGATGGCTTACTTGCCGGACGTGGTGATGTAACACATCACCCTTTAAAAGTTGCTTAAATTTACTCTAAAAATTGGAAGATAAAATGACAGTCGATTACAAAAACACCCTTAACTTACCGGAAACCGGTTTTCCAATGCGTGGTGATTTAGCCAAGCGTGAGCCTGTGATGTTGAAAAATTGGTATGAGAAAAATCTTTACCAAAAAATTCGTGAGGCCTCAAAAGGGAAAAAATCCTTTATTTTGCACGATGGCCCTCCTTATGCTAACGGGAGCATTCATATCGGTCATGCGGTGAATAAAATCTTAAAAGATATGATTATTAAATCCAAAACCGCATTGGGTTTTGATTCCCCTTATATTCCGGGTTGGGACTGTCACGGTTTACCAATTGAGCTGAAAGTAGAAGGGTTAGTAGGAAAACCTAACGAAAAAATTTCAGCTGCCGAATTTCGTCAAAAATGTCGTGAATATGCCGCCGAGCAAGTGGAAGAGCAGAAGAAAGATTTTATTCGTTTAGGGGTATTGGGTGATTGGGACAATCCTTATCTCACTATGAACTTCGATACGGAAGCCAATATTATCCGAACCCTCGGCAAAGTCATTGAAAACGGTCATCTCTATAAAGGTTCAAAACCGGTACATTGGTGTTTGGATTGTGCCTCTTCCTTAGCAGAAGCGGAAGTGGAATATGAAGATAAAGTCTCACCTTCTATCTATGTGCGTTTTCCGGCAGAAAGTGCGGATGAAATTGAATCGAAATTTAATGCCAAAGGCAAAGGCCATGGCAAACTTTCTGCGGTAATTTGGACTACTACCCCTTGGACCTTGCCTTCTAACCGTGCTATTGCGCTCAATGCAGAATTAGACTATCAACTCGTTCAGTTCGGCGATGAACGTGTCATTTTAGCGGCGGATCTTGTGGAATCGGTAGCGAAAGCGGCAGGCGTTGAAAAGGTAGAAATATTGGGTTCGGTAAAAGGTCAAGCCCTTGAATTGGTTAAATTCCGTCATCCTTTTAATGATTACAGTGTACCGGTGGTTTTAGGGGATCACGTCACCACTGATGGCGGTACCGGTTTAGTACATACTGCACCGGATCACGGTTTAGACGACTTTATTGTGGGGCAAAAATATGATTTGCCGATGGCTTGCCTTGTGGCAAATGATGGTAAATTTATTTCCACAACACCATATTTTGCCGGCAAAGGCGTCTTTGAAGCCAATCCGCTTGTGGTGGAAAAATTGCAAGAAACCGGTAATTTATTAAAAGTAGAAAAAATTACGCACAGTTACCCCCATTGTTGGCGTCATAAAACCCCGATTATCTTCCGTGCCACACCGCAATGGTTTATCGGTATGGAAGTGAAAGGATTACGCCCACAAGCCCTTGGAGAAATCAAACAAGTGCGTTGGATCCCAAGTTGGGGACAAGCACGCATTGAAAAAATGGTGGAAAATCGTCCGGATTGGTGTATTTCCCGTCAACGTACTTGGGGCGTGCCGATGACGATGTTCGTCCATAAAGAAACGGAAGAATTACACCCTCGCACCTTAGAATTACTTGAAGAAGTGGCAAAACGGGTAGAAAAAGCCGGTATTCAGGCTTGGTGGGATTTAGACGAAAAAGAATTACTCGGTGCCGATGCAGAGCATTATCGCAAAGTGCCGGATACCTTAGATGTGTGGTTTGATTCCGGCTCGACCTATTCTTCTGTAGTGGCTAATCGCCCGGAATTTGCAGGACACAGTGCGGATATGTATTTGGAAGGTTCAGACCAACACCGTGGTTGGTTTATGTCCTCTTTAATGCTTTCCACTGCAACGGATAATAAAGCCCCTTATAAACAAGTGCTTACCCATGGGTTTACGGTGGACGGTCAAGGACGCAAAATGTCGAAATCCATCGGAAATATTGTCACACCACAAGAAGTGATGGATAAATTCGGCGGCGATATTTTACGCTTATGGGTAGCATCAACAGATTACACCGGCGAAATGACGGTTTCAGACGAAATCCTAAAACGTGCGGCAGACAGTTATCGCCGTATCCGCAACACTGCCCGCTTCCTGTTGGCGAACCTTAATGGTTTTGATCCAAAACGTGATTTAGTCAAACCGGAAGAAATGATTAGCTTAGACCGTTGGGCGGTGGCTTGTGCCTTAGAAGCACAAAAAGAAATTATTGAGGCTTATGATAACTATCAATTCCATGCGGTGGTGCAACGCTTAATGCGTTTCTGTTCCATAGAAATGGGATCATTCTATTTAGATATCATCAAAGACCGCCAATACACTACCAAAGCGGATAGCCTTGCCCGTCGTAGTTGTCAAAGCGCTTTATGGCATATTTCAGAAGCCTTAGTACGTTGGATGGCACCGATTTTATCTTTCACCGCGGATGAAATTTGGCAATATTTACCAAAAACCGAAAATGAGCGTGCGGAATTTGTCTTCACTGAAGAATTTTACACCGGCTTGTTCGGATTAGGTGAAAACGAAAAATTAGACGATGCCTATTGGCAAAAACTCATCACTGTGCGTTCTGAAGTGAACCGAGTGCTAGAAATCGCCCGTAATGAGAAAGTCATTGGTGGCGGATTAGAAGCGGAAGTGACCCTTTATGCCAATGACGAATACCGCACCTTACTCAGCCAACTGGGGGATGAATTGCGTTTTGTGTTAATCACCTCAAAAACCATCGTCAAACCACTTGCGGAAAAACCGGCTGAGGTCGCAGAAGGCGAACTTGAGGGCATTGCGGTAAGCGTGGTACGTTCAAGCGGTGAAAAATGTCCACGTTGCTGGCATTATTCCGACAAAATCGGCGTTAATCCTCAACATCCGGCATTATGCCCACGTTGTGTGGAAAATGTAGTAGGAAGTGGTGAAATTCGCCATTTCGCATAATGTGATTTATCATCTTCAAAGTGCGGTTGATTTTGACCGCACTTTTCATTTATTTAGGAATTTTTATGGCTAAAACAAAATCCGGACTTTCCTTTCTTTGGCTCAGTGTGCTGGCTTTCGCCCTTGATCTATTCACCAAATATCTTGTAGTTCAAAAATTTGAACTCTACGAGAGCGTGAATATTTTGCCGATATTTAATCTCACTTATGTGCGTAATTACGGTGCGGCATTTAGCTTTTTAGCGGATCACGATGGCTGGCAAAAATACTTTTTTATTGTATTAGCTATCGGTATTTCTTTGATGTTGATGTATTTCTTAAAGAAAAATACCGCCGATCAAAAGCTCCAAAATAGTGCCTATGCCCTCATCATTGGTGGCGCATTAGCCAATATGGTGGATCGCACTTATCACGGATTTGTGGTGGATTTTTTAGATTTTTACTGGGATATTTATCATTACCCCGTGTTTAATATCGCTGATGTGGCGATTTGTATTGGGGCTGGTTTACTGATGATCGATGCCTTTAAAAGCGAAAAGAAAAAAATCCAAGATAAACAAGCAGAAAAGAGCGGTCAAAAATGAAGATAATTTTAGCTAACCCACGGGGATTTTGTGCCGGTGTTGACCGAGCTATCAGTATTGTCGAACTCGCCCTTGAAATTCACGGTGCGCCAATTTATGTGCGTCATGAGGTGGTGCATAATCGTTTTGTCGTCAATGGATTGCGTGAACGTGGTGCGATTTTTGTAGAAGAATTAAGTGAAGTGCCGGACGGTGCTATTGTGATTTTCTCCGCCCACGGCGTTTCTCAAGCAGTTCGCCAAGAAGCCAAAGATCGTCAATTAAAGGTCTTTGATGCCACCTGTCCGTTAGTGACAAAAGTGCATATGCAAGTTGCACGGGCAAGCCGTAAGGGAACAAAAGCCATTCTTATCGGACATAAAGGTCACCCGGAAGTAGAAGGCACAATGGGGCAATATAGCAATGAAGAGGGCGGAATTTATCTCATTGAAAGTGTGGAAGACATCGCCCGTTTACCGGTAAAAGAAAATGATGAACTGACCTTTATGACACAAACCACCCTTTCTTTGGATGATACTGCGGAAACTATTTCAGCATTAAAAGAAAAATACCCCTCAATCCAAGGCCCACACAAGAATGACATTTGCTATGCCACCACAAACCGCCAAGAAGCGGTGCGTGAATTAGCAAAGTTGTCAGATCTCGTTTTAGTCGTAGGTTCGAAAAACTCCTCTAATTCTAACCGTTTAGCGGAATTAGCCTCCCGTATGGGCGTGCCATCACAACTCCTTGATGATCCTGCCGATATTCAAGATCAGTGGTTTGATGAAGTCGAAACCATTGGCATTACCGCAGGCGCATCTGCACCGGAAGAATTGGTGCAATCCATTATTGCCCGTTTAAAAGAATTGGGGGCGAGTGAATTGGAAGAACTTCAAGGACTTGAAGAAAATATGTTCTTTGAAGTGCCTAAAGAATTACGAATCAAAGAAGTGAATTAAAGAAAAATAGGAGTGGTCTGGGACAGCGTAGCGTAGCTATTTGCTTTCTTAAAATCCTTGGCGTATATTACGAAAAACGTTCATTCTTGGAACAACGATGAGTATTTATCAACTCAAACCGGCATTTCAAAATTTATTACGCCCCTTGGTCAGACAACTTGCACAATGGGGGGTCACGGCTAATTCAGTAACCCTATTCGCCTGTGTGCTTTCGCTGTTTTTGGGGATGCTTCTCACTCTTTTACCCTCTGTATCCGGTCTATTTTATCTATTACCGATTTGGCTTTTCCTACGAATGGCATTAAATGCGATTGATGGAATGTTAGCCCGGGAATTTAATCAGAAATCCCATTTAGGTGGTTATTTAAATGAAATCACCGATGTTGTCTCTGATACTGCGCTTTATTTACCTTTTGCCTTTATTGTGCCATTTTCAGCAACATCCGTGATGGGTTTTATTTTCTTTGCCATAATGACGGAATTTTGTGGCGTGTTAGGGCATATTCATGGCAATGGTCGACATTATGATGGTCCTTTAGGTAAAAGCGATCGTGCTTTCTTAATTGGAACATTAGGTTTAGCTTATGCTTATTTTGGTAGTATCCCCGCTTATTTGAGTAGTTTATTTTGGTTTGCCAATTTACTTCTGATGCTTACCTGTTATCGTCGGGTAAAAAACGGATTAAATCTTTCTAAATAAGGGAAATAACAATGATTGAACAAGAAAAGTTTTTCAAAACAGCAGACAATACTGAATTATTTTATCGTTATAGACCTGCGAAAAATGGCAGTAAAGATAAGGCAATTGTACTGTTTCACCGAGGGCACGAACACTCCGGGAGAATGATGTTTGTCGCTGATGAACTAGGTTTTGATGATTTCGCCTATTTTGCCTGGGATGCGCGTGGACACGGTAACAGTCCTGGTGAACGTGGTGATAGTCCAAGTTTTGGAACCTCAGTTTCGGATATCCAAGCGTTTATGCAACATATTGAACAGGAATATCAGATTGCGCCTGAAAATATTTGTGTTATTGCACAAAGTGTTGGAGCGGTATTAGTTGCTACTTGGCTACACGATTACGCACCTAAAATTCGTTGTGCCGTGCTGACATCACCGGCATTTAAGGTGAAACTTTATGTTCCATTTGCTCGCACCGGCTTGGCATTGTGGTCAAAATTGCGGGGTAATTTCTTTGTGAATAGCTACGTGAAAGCCCATTATTTAACCCATAATAAAGCCCGCCAAAATAGTTTTAATCAAGATCCGCTGATTACTCGTGCTATTTCAGCCCGTATTTTACTTGGTTTGTATGAAGCGGCAGAGCGTGTAGTGGCTGATGCGCAGGCTATTACTACGCCAATTCAGCTTTTTATTTCCGGTGCCGATTGGGTCGTGCATCACAAGCCACAGCACGATTTTTACAATCATTTAGGTAGCCATATTAAAGAACGTTACGTAATGGATGGGTTCTATCACGACACATTAGGTGAGGAAAATAATCACTTGGTTTTCGCACCTATACGCCGTTTTATTTGCGCCCGTTTTGATGAACCATTCCAAATGGTGGATTGCAAACAAGCCCATATTGCCGGTGCAAGTCGCATTGAATCCGATGAACTTGCCACGCCATTATCACCTTATTCCCCTCGAGGTTTATTTTGGGCGGGCTATCGTACTTTAATGAAATTAGGGGCTCGTTGGAGTGAAGGCTTACGCATAGGTAAAGAAACGGGCTATGACTCAGGTAGCACCTTAGATTATGTTTATCAAAATCAGCCACAAGGTGCTAATACTTTTGGACGTTTCATCGATAAAAACTATTTGAATGCGATTGGTTGGCGAGGTATTCGCCAACGCAAAGCCAATATTGCCAAGGCAATTAACCTTGCTATAGAAAAATTACGGACAGTAGGGAAACCGGTTCACGTGTTAGATATTGCCTCCGGACATGGACGCTACGTACTTGATGCATTAACCGCACAAAATCACCCTGATTCTGTACGTTTGCGTGATTACAGCCCAATTAATGTGAAAGCAGGACGCCAATTAATTGCTGAACGAGGTTTGCAAGATATTGCAACTTTTAATGAAATCAATGCTTTTGATCCTGAGAATTATCAGGATCTTTCTCCGCCCCCAACCTTGGGTATCGTTTCAGGTTTACATGAACTTTTTGCCGATAATGATTTGATTATGCACTCGCTCAATGGCTTTGGTAAAGCCATTGAACAAGGCGGTTACTTGATTTATACCGGACAACCTTGGCATCCTCAATTAGAACTGATTGCCCGTTGTTTAACCAGCCACAAAGACGGTCGTCCAAACTGGGTAATGCGCCGTCGTAGCCAGCAAGAAATGGATCAACTTGTGGAACAAGCAGGCTTTCAAAAAGTTCATCAATGGATTGATGAAGACGGCATTTTTACGGTAAGCCTTGCGATTAAGATCAAATGATTAATTTTAAAACCCGCTTGGGTTATTTGCTTGGCGTAGGCGTCATTTTCTACGTCAGCTATGGTTTCACTAACTTTTTAACGGCACAGCGGGAAAATATACCTGAAATCATATTTGGTTGGGAACAGCACATCCCTTTTTTGGCGTGGACAATTGTGCCTTATTGGTCACTCAATTTACTTTATGCATTAGCATTTTTTCTCTGCCGAAATGATGTGCAGTTGCGTCATTATGCGGCACGTTTAGTACTTGCCCAAGGTATTGCTGTTCTTGGTTTTTTACTTTTTCCACTCCAGATTAGCTGGCAAAAACCTGAAACAACAGGAATTTCCGGATTTTTATTTGAATCTTTGGCAGGCTTTGATCAGCCATATAACCAAGCCCCCTCTTTGCATATTATTCTAACTATCGTGGTTGGTGCATTTTATTGGAGACGATTCCCGAAATGGCGCCTCCCTTTGTACTTATGGTTTGGACTTATTGCCGTCTCAATTCTCACGACCTACCAGCACCATTTTTTAGATTTGCCCACAGGGGCATTGGTCGGATTTTCGGTACTGTGGTTGTTACCTGAGTATGATATCCATCTAAATTTTCTCACCTCCTCTCAAAATTTGACCGCTTCCCACCATCGCTTAATGATCTATTATGGTTTAGGTGCAATAGTTTGCATACTATTAGCATACTTAGGTGGCGCGTGGTTATGGATGTTATGGGGGGCGGTTGCTCTTTGTTTGGTTGTGCTTGCTTATGGGAGAGGGGAGGCTATTTTTCAAAAGCAACCCAATGGTAAACTTTCCGCAGCTGCTTATGTATTAGGTCTCCCTTATTTCTTTGGCGCACGCCTTAACATTCTCTATTGGCTATGGGGAAAAGCGAAAAGTGCGGTCATTTTTGAGAATGTTTCCGTTGGTTCAATCACCGCAACCAAAGGGTTTGATGCCGTGCTCGATTGTTGTGCTGAATTGAGTTGCTATAATCCGCCCAAATCTTACAGACAGGTGTTAATGTTGGATTTAATCCCGCCAAGTTCAACAACACTTTGCAAAGCCGCAGAAAAATTAGCGACGTTGCAACAGATTCATTCTTCGGTATTGGTTTGCTGTGCTTTGGGTTATGGACGCAGCGTTGCCGTCGTGCTAACTTGGTTAGTGGCGACTCATAAAGTCGCGAATTTGAACCAAGCCATTATGCTTGTAAAACAAGCCCGTCCACAAATAGTTATATCCAACGTACTGCGCCAATCAATTCTACAAGCTGCGAAACTATATCAAGAGAAAATCAAATGACAAATGAACAAAGAGACACTGTTGCTAAAACCATCGCACATTTTCTCATTACCGCTCGTTATTTGGCGGTACTCAATATCGTGTTATTGGCAATCAGTTTCATCACGACACATTATATTGGATTGAATACGGTATTAGCGGCAGGATTACTCTATCTCCATATTCGCCTTGAATTTGACCAACGTATTTTTATGCACACGACAAACTTCACTGATTTTGACCGCACTTTATTTATGTTAGGTTTGGTAAAACAAACGGTTACAAGAGATATTTTTCAGCGGGGCAAAGGGGCGATACGACTATGGTATACCGCGTTATCACTCACATTGGCACAACTGGTGTTATGGTTGATTTAGGAGGAATTATGCAATTTTTTTCTCATTTATTAGCGCGTTTTATTGATAGCTGTTTATGTCATTTTGTTTCCTTTGTTACAGGTATTCGTCCGCAATCGGAAAAGCAATTTACCTTCAATCCTAAACAAAAAGTCTATTATGCCAACCATACCAGTCACGGTGATTTTATGCTGGTGTGGGTATCGCTACCCCAGACATGGAGAATGGAAACCCGCCCTGTTGCTGCGGCTGAGTATTGGCAAAAAAACCGTTTACGCCGTTTTATTATTCAACAAGTTTTTAATGGGGTATTGATTGATCGTCAAAGCGAACATCCGGAAGCGGCAATGATACAAATGAGCGAAGCCTTGCAGCATCATTCTCTGATTCTTTTTCCGGAAGGAACAAGAAACACGAATGAAAACCAACCACTTCAGTCCTTTAAATCGGGGATTTATTATCTCGCACAAAAAAATCCACATATAGAATTTGTACCGATTTGGATTGATAACATTAGTCGTGTATTACCCAAAGGTAAATGGTTGCCGATTCCACTTTTATGTGATGTGTATATTGGTAAACCATTGAGGTTATCTGAAAATGAATCGAAACAGGCTTTTCTAGAACGCACAACGAATGCTCTGTTAGCCTTAAATCCAAATCAAACAGAGGAGAAATAGTGATGTTAGCACAAGCGAATGTTATTTTTGCCATCGTGTTTGGTTTGCTGATTGTGGCAAGTGCTATTGGACGGTTACTCACACTAAAATATGGTGAAGAAAACAGCACTATTACCAATTTAGTCGCACGCATTAATGCCTGGTGGGTGATGACCGGCATACTGTTTATCGCCTTTCTGTTTGGGCATATCGGTGCAACCCTTCTTTTTTTCCTCATCTCTTTTGTCGCCTTACGTGAATTTATGACGGTGATTTATCGCAAACGTTGTGACTATTACAGTATGGTGGCTTGTTTTTACTTACTATTGCCGATTCAATATTGCTTTGTATTGATGCAATGGTATGGGATGTTTTCGATCTTTATTCCTGTTTATGGCTTTTTATTGTTGCCTATTGTGAGTAGTTTGAGTGGGAATACCGAACAATTTCTTGCTCGTACAGCCAAAACCCAATGGATGACGATGATTTGTATTTTCTGCATTTCTCATGTTCCAGCCTTGCTCTTTTTGAATTTGGACGATTTCAATCAAGAAAACAATATTTTGCTGGTGATTTTTATGATTGCCACAGTGCAGTCTAGTGATGTATTGCAATATATTTGGGGAAAACTCATTGGTGGGGCAAAAATTATGCCCGGTCTTTCGCCTTCCAAAACCATTTCAGGCACCCTAGGCGGGGTTCTTTCTGCCACGGTGATTGCAACGCTTATGGCACCTATCACCCCCTTCACCTACTGGCAAGCCGGATTGATTGGTTTTATGATTTGCGTAATGGGTTTTTTAGGTGGTTTGGTGATGTCTGCGATTAAACGAGACCACGGTGTAAAAGACTGGGGGAAGATGATAAACGGACACGGTGGAATGCTTGATAGAATGGACTCTGTTTGTTTCTCAGCGCCTATTTTCTTTCATATTATTCGCTACTTTTGGAATGGGTAATCAATAGCATCGCATTTTTATAACGGCTACTGATACTCGTATTAGGAAATAGATACCAACTCAGATTCTATCTAAAAATTAAATGATATTTCATTTAAAGTATGAGCCACTGAATAATCATATATCGTGCAATTATTAAAAATTTGAGCCCTGTTCACTACAGGGCTCAATATTTAGGCTAATTTATATGTTGTTTAAACCAAATAGGTACCGATTATTTTTTTAGGAAAGACGAGGTTTTTGTAGTTTGTTTTAGGAAAAAATACCCCACAATGGCGGAAAATGTCGAGCCGAGTAAAATGCCTAAACGAGACAAGCTATTGACACTTTCACCGGCATTCGCATCAAAGGCGAGGCTTGCGAGGAACATAGACATCGTAAATCCGATACCACATAAAATAGCAACGGCAAAAATTTGTTTAAAATTAATGTTCTCCGGTAATTTGGCGATACCTAACTTCACCGAAAGATAACTGAAACCAAATACACCGACCGGTTTGCCGATAATCAAGCCTAAAGCAATCGCAAGTAATAATGGTGATGTTATCATAGAGAAATCTAACCCTTCAAAACTCACTCCCGCATTAGCAAAGGCAAATAAAGGTAAAATAAGGAATGAAGTCCAAGGCGCAAGTAAATGCTCAAAATCGTCTAATGGTGTTTCACCTTTTTCCCCTTTCAGTGGAATACAAAAACCGATAATCACCCCGGCGAGGGTAGCGTGTACACCGGATTTTAATACGGATGCCCATAAAATAGCCCCCACCACCATATAAGCACAAAGTGCGGTAACTTTAAAGCGATTTAATGCAATCAATAAAACAATGGTGATAGCCGCAAAAATAAGGGCTTGAATACTTAGCCCATGGGAGAAAAATAAGGCGATGACAACAATGGCACCTAAATCATCAATGATAGCCAACGCCAACAAAAAGATTTTTAACGGTAGTGGAACTTGTTTGCTTAAAAGAGCCATAACACCAAGAGCAAATGCAATATCCGTTGCCATTGGAATTGCCCAACCGTTAGCAAGCGTAGGATCCTGACGAGCAATAAAAATATAGACTAAGGCAGGAACGATCATTCCGCCCACTGCAGCAAAAGCCGGAAAAATCGCTTGTTGATAGCGAGAGAGTGACCCCTCTAACAACTCACGTTTGACTTCTAAACCCACTAAAACAAAAAATACCGCCATAAACCCGTCATTAATCCAGTGAATGAGGGTTTTATTAATCGAAAAACTTCCGATTTGAATACTTACCGGTAAATTTAAAAAGTCATGATAAACCGAATTTAAAGGTGAATTCGCAAATAAAATGGCAATAAGGGCGGCTAAAAATAGCAAAATACCGCCAGCAGATTCTAATTTAAAAAATCGTTGTATAAGTGATAACACTAAAATTTCTCCAAAAGAACTTAAAATAAACACAACACAACACAAAATAATGAAGGTGGGAATACTACCATATTTTTATTTTTTGAGGAAAAATCAAGGAAAAGTGCGGTTGTTTTTAGTGATATTTTTAGACCGGATTTACAATGTGATTGAGTTCACATTTTTGTGTTTGGACGTTAGGGATCCCCTGTACTTTTATAGTAGAATGAGCTCCCTTTTATGAACTGAGAAGATTATGTTTACTCGTAAAGATATTGTTGTTTTAGGTATGATGATTTTTGCGCTTTTTTTAGGCGCAGGAAATATTATTTTCCCACCAATGGAAGGGTTTACCGCCGGTACCCATTGGTCAACAGCTTCCCTTGGCTTTGTATTAACCGGTGTATTAATGCCGTTTATTACCTTGGTTGTTGTGGCAATGGTCGGGCGTGGCGAGGAACTTACCCGTGATTTACCTAAATGGGCTGAAGTGTTTTTCTTAGCCACATTGTATTTGGTCATCGGTTCTTTATTTGCTATGCCACGTGTAACCAATGTTGCTTATGAAATGGCGTGGTTACCACTAAATATTGTAGAAGATACCCCTTATACGCATTTTATTTTCTCTTTTATTTTTAATATAGTCGGTATGCTTTTTATGCTTCGCCCGAATACCATTATTTCGACAGTAGGGAAATTTATGACACCGGCATTATTAGTGCTGTTGATTGTCGTTACGGTGAATGTCATCATTTCCCCACTCTCTGATATTGTTGAACCAAGCAAAGCCTATGCGACAAATTCTGCAATGACTTCAGGGCTAATTAGTGGCTACCAAACGATGGATGTGCTGGCAGCCATCGCTTTTGGGGGGATTGTGGCTCGTGCTTTGGCTGTGCGGAATGTGTCTTCTGTACAAAATGTGGTGAAATACACAATTTCTGCCGGTTTGATTTCCGTATTTTTATTAGCGGTCTTATATTTTGCCCTGTTTTACTTAGGAGCAACCAGTGCGCAAGTTGCTGAAGGGGCAACGAATGGCGGACAAATTTTTTCTCGCTATGTTAATGCCTTATTTGGTGCCGGTGGAACTTGGATTATGTCGGGCATTATCATTTTGGCAAATCTCACTACGCTTGTTGGGGTAACCAGCGCTTGTGCGGATTATTTCGCTAGATTTCATATACGCTTGTCCTATTCATTTTGGGTGATTTTATTTACCGCTTTAACCATAACGGTTGCTCAAACCGGGTTAACGGAATTACTGCGTATCACCATTCCGGCATTATTATTGATTTATCCTGTGGCAATTATGTTGGTATTTTTGCAGATTATCCGTAATAAATTACCGAATATTACATTTAGCTACTATGTCACTCTACTGGTGACCGTAAGTTTTAGTGCTTGCGATAGTTTGAAGAATATCGATTTATTGCCTCAGACAATTGAGAATATCTTAAATTATTTGCCGCTTTATGCTGAAGGGATGGGGTGGCTGATACCGGCTTTTATTGCGTTAGGGTTATCCTTATTCTTGGGGAAAAAATCAGCCTAATTGATTTTTTGTTTCTAAATATTATCAATGAAAACAAGGAGGGGATATATTCCCCTCCCTGTTTAATGAGCAATTATTCGAACCAAATGACACTCGCCATTCTTCCTGTTTTTCCCTCTCGCCGATAAGAAAAGAACCGCTCTTTTTCATAAAATGTACAGTACTCTCCACCGGAAATTTCCGTGATCCCCAGTTTGTTTAGACGTTGTATCGCTATTTGGTAAAGATTACCCAGGTATTTTCCTTTCTCACTCGGATCAGGTTGGAAAGCGTCTTCTGCCAAACGATCAAATTGCATAAATTGCTCAATGACTTCTTTACTCACCTGAAATGCTTTAGGACCGATAGCCGGTCCAAGCCAAGCGGTGATATTTTGTGGGTTGGTATGAAAACATTTCACCGTTTCTTCCAAGATTCCATCACATAATCCCCGCCAACCGGCATGAGCCGCTGCGACTTCAATACCTTCTTTGCTTGTAAAAAGCACAGGCAAACAATCAGCCGTCATCACAGCGCAAACTTGATTCGGTTGATTGGTATAAACGGCATCCGCTTCAATATTATCGCCCGAATAAGGTAGGCGGATAACTTTTGTGCTATGGGTTTGAGTGAGAAAGAGGGGAAGATGAGGCAAATGGAATTTTTCTACTAATAAAGTGCGGTTAATTTTGACCGCACTTTTTTCATCGCCAACATGATCGCCTAAGTTAAAACTTTCAAATGGCGCTTGGCTCACCCCGCCTGTTCGAGTCGTGGTAAATGCGTGAATATTAGTGGGCACTTGCCATGTGGGATAAATTGCTTGCATATTAATAGTCCAATTCTTCTTTATGTTCGATATAGTCTGTTTTTAATGCAGTGATCAATTCAACAAAATCATCGGGCAGAGGGGCATACCATTCCATCATTTCACCGGTGATAGGATGCGCTAAACGTAACATCACTGCGTGTAGGGCTTGGCGTTTGAAATTACGCAAGACGTCCATAAAGGGCTCACTGGCATTTTTCGGTGGGCGAGGGCGGCCTCCGTAAGTTTGATCGCCCAATAAAGGATGAGCAATGTGTGCCATATGAACTCGGATTTGATGGGTTCTCCCTGTTTCTAAACGCAAGCGTAGGCGGGTATAATTGCGGAAGTTTTCCATAATGCGATAGTGGGTGACGGCAGGTTTACCCATAGGGTGAACCGCCATTAGCGTGCGTTTGGTAGCGTGTCGTGCCATGGGCTGATCCACGGTTCCACCTTTAGTCATAATACCTGATGCAACGGCTTCATATTCCCGTGTGATTTTACGCTTTTGTAGATCTCGTACTAATTTCGTTTGTGCCGGAATAGTTTTGGCGATCACCATTAAACCTGTCGTATCTTTATCTAAGCGATGTACAATGCCCGCCCGTGGCACTTCGGCAATCGGCGGGTAATAATGAAGCAATGCATTCAATACGGTACCGCTTGGATTACCCGCCCCCGGGTGAACGACGAGATCTTTAGGTTTATTAATCACCATAATATCCTCATCTTCATACACGATATTAAGGGGGATATTTTCCGGTTCAAATCGGGTCTCATCCTCAACGTCAACCGTGATTTCAATATGCTCCCCCCCGATAACTTTCTCACGAGGAATATTCGCAATACGGTGATTCATTTTAACGAGATCCGCTTCAATCCACGTTTTTAGGCGTGAACGAGAATAAGCGGGGAACAATTCGGCGAGGGCTTGGTCTAATCGCAGTCCTATTTGTTCAGGCTGAACCTCAGCAGAAAGGGTAATTTGTGGCATAAAAATCTGTCTCAATCGTTTTAAAAGTTGGCTTATGTACTAATGTTCTATACAATAGCCACCAATTGTATCTGATTTATTGGCTTTCGTAAAAATTAAGGAAAAAACAATGCATAAAATGAAATCATTAGCGTTGATTGCAGTGACGCTCTTTGCGGTTGGCTGTTCAAGTGGAGATAAAGAGGTTGAACAAACATCAGTAGATGAACTTTACACTAAAGGGGCAACGGCTTTACAGGAAGGGAGCTATTCTGAAGCAATTCGTTATTTAAATGCAACCACCGAGCGTTTTCCGGGGAGCACTTATCAAGAACAAGCAATGCTGGATTTAATGTATGCGAACTATAAATCACAGGATTATACCGGGGTATTGGTTACCGTAGATAGTTTTTTAAATCAGTTTCCACAAAGCCAACATCGTGATTATGCCGTCTATATGGCAGGTTTAACGAATGCCGCAACAGCAGATAATGCTATTCAAGATTTTTTCGGAATTGATCGTGCAACGCGAGAAACGACATCCTTAAAAACCGCTTTCGCAAATTTTCAAAGTTTAGTACGAGCCTTTCCAAACAGCCCTTATGCACAAGATGCATTAGCGCGTATGGCATATATTAAAGATTCCTTAGCACGCCATGAATTAGAAATTGCGAAGTTTTATGCCAAACGGAATGCTGATGTTGCGGTAGCAAATCGTATTGTGGGGATGTTGCAATTATATCCGGATACACTTGCAACTTACGAAGGTTTATTCTTAATGCGTGATGCCTATCAAAAAATGGGCTTAGAAACATTAGCGAATCAAACTCAACAAATTATTGATGCCAATAAAGATAAGCAATTTATGAAACCGGAAAAACCAGAGGATTTGGAACTGACGGTGCCAACAGCCACCCACGAAACGAAGAGATAACGCAAACCCCGATAATATATCGGGGTTTTGTTTTACGTTGGGTTTAACAACCAAATTCTTGCAGCACAAATTGCATTGTATGGCGTTCAAATTGTTTTTGTTTGCGGTGTTTTAAGCGTCTTATACGTGAGTTACGGGAAACAGAAATATCTCGTGATTTCACTTTTTTCAAAAAGGTTTTGCGTTTTAGCATCTTTATTTTCTCCTTACTTTTCTTCTTTGTTATTTATTTCATTTTCCAACTCATTACTATTTTGATTGTTCTGAACACGATGATAATTCACAATGTTATTCATATAACGGCGGATATTCTCTACATATTGATAGGCCTCATAGCCTCGGGCATAACCGTATTTCAGGTTGCTATAATGACGTTTTTCGGCTAACAATGGCAAATTATTCTTTACATCAAGCCAATTATCCGGATTTCCACCTAATTTTTTGGTTAAACGGCGAACATCAACAAGATGACCTAATCCCATATTATAGGCGGCAAGGGCATACCAAATACGATCCTCTTGGGCGATGCTATCAGGCATTTGTGATACCAACCAATGTAAATAATCTGAGCCGGCTTTGATACTTTGTTCCGGATCGGTTCTATTGGTGATTTTCATCCGCTCAGCAGTATCTTTGGTGAGCATCATCATCCCTCTCACACCGGTAGGCGAGGTCGCATCGGGGTTCCAATGGGACTCTTGATAGGCAACAGCAGCCAGTAATCGCCAATCCAATTCCCCTTTATATTTTTCAAAGAGCGGTTGGTATTGAGGGAGAATTTTCTCAATCGCCGCTAAATAAGCTCGGCTATCTACATAATCAAATTGCGCAATATGGCGGAAATATTTTTCCTCAATACGATCAATTAAACCTGTTTCTAAGGCATTATTCATAAAATCCAGGAGACTTGCTTGTAATTCATTATAAGAATTATTGGCAAGATACCAATGCACGCTGGCTTCATCGGTCAAGTCAAAGGCAATGGCAATATTAGGACGAATTTGTTGTGCTGTGGCGACATCAATAGAATTGGCGATGGTGTAGGGAATTTTACCTTCTGCAACTTGTATGAGTAATTCTTCTTGCGTGAATTGTTTGCTATTTTTCCATCGTAACTGGGGAAATTTTTGTTGAAATTGAGCGAGTAATTCATCTAATTCTTGACCACCAGCTGTAATAATTTCTTGTTGCACAAAGCTTAAATCTTTCGGTCTGCTTTCCCCTTTTTTATAGACTAATTGCCAAGAGGCGGAAGTATAAGCCGGACCAATTTGAAATTGTTCGGCACGTTTTGGATGAAAAAGTAAATTAGCCGCAACTAAATCAACCTGATTGTTTTCAAGCGCATTAAAAAGGGTGTCCGTATTTTCAAGAATTTTGATTTCCAGTGGCACGCCTAAATAATCGGCAAAGTGTTTGGTTAACTCATATTCCAAGCCCGATTCCCCTTTCGCATCAATAAAATAATAAATCGGGTTATTAATCGTGCCGACAATGAGCTTACCGCGTGACTGAATTGCGGTATAATGATTTTCCTCCGACTGCATAATTTTCTGCCAAGGGAAAACCATATCAATTGCCCAAAGAAGTAAAGCAAAAGCAGCAATAATACGTAAAAACAGACCTTTCAAATACGTTTTCCTTATTTATAAAAGTTTGAAACGAATTCTTCGTGGCAAGGGGGAGGGATATATGTGATCTCTCCCCTCAGTAGGACAATTAACTACGGCGGCCTCTTCGAGATTTTTCGTTAAAAGAGCGGTTGTTTTTTTCATTAAATTTACGCCCACTACGGTCATCATTATCCCTACCACGACCTTTACGTTTTCCACCAAAATCATCACGATCGCGTGAGTGTTCAGATTTTACCGCACCAAGAAATGACATTCTCATTTGCTTATTTAACACACGGGTTTTACCAAATTGTTGAAGCAATTCTTTTGGCATTCCTTGCGGTAATTCTACGGTGGAATAATCATCATAAAGTTTGATATGACCGATATAACGGCTATTAATATCGCCTTCGTTGGCAATCGCCCCCACAATGTGACGAACCTCAACCCCATCCATTCTACCGACTTCAATACGGTATAAATCCATCGGTTGTGGATTGCCATAGCCTTTTCGTTCACCACGACGTTCCGCAGAACGTGGGTTCTCACGGCGTTCATTGCGTTCACGACGGCGTTTTTCCATTGGCGGATCAGGTGGCAGAATGAGTTTTTGTTTGCCTTGGAGCAACATTAACATGGCGGCGGCAATATCTTCTTGAGCTTGGTCGGCTGTGAATAAATCTTCCAATAAGCTACGATATTGTTCTAAATCATGATGTTCAAGCTGTTTGGTAATTTTGGCAACGAATTTTTTACGGCGACAATCTTGCAAAACCAAATGATTTGGTAGTTCCACTTCCTTAATCGGTTTTTTCATCAAATGTTCAATATTGCGTAGCAAACGGCGTTCACGAGGTTCAACGAAAAGTAATGCACGACCGGAACGACCGGCACGACCGGTACGACCGATACGGTGAATATAAGATTCGGCATCAAGCGGAATATCATAATTCACCACAAGGCTGATACGCTCAATATCAATCCCCCGTGCGGCAACATCAGTGGCAACCACAATATCAAGACTACCGTTACGCAAGCGATCAAGGGTTTGTTCGCGTAACTGTTGGGTCATATCGCCGTTAAGTGCGGCTGAACGAAAGCCATTTTTTTCTAACAGTTCGGTAATATCTAGCGTGCCGGTTTTGGTGCGGGCAAAAATAATTGCTGCATCAAATTCTTCCACTTCAAGAAAGCGAAGTAGCGCCTCATTTTTACGCACACCGTGGACATACCAACAGCTTTGCTCAATATCCGGTGCATTTTCGTTATTAACTTTAATTTTCACCTCTTGAGGGTTATTCATAAAGCGTTTGGTAATACGGCGAATCGGCTCCGGCATCGTGGCAGAGAAGAGGGCGGTTTGGTGTTGCGCCGGGAGCTCAGCCATAACGGTTTCCACATCATCAATAAAGCCCATACGCAACATTTCATCCGCTTCATCTAACACAATAAAACGAAGATCGGATAAATCTAATGTGCCACGGCGAATGTGATCGAGAATCCGCCCCGGTGTGCCCACTACCACCTGTGCCCCTTGTTTTAGCGCACGAAGTTGAATGTCATAACGTTGTCCGCCATAAAGGGTTACGATACGTATCCCCTGGGCATATTTGACGAATTGTTCGCAGGCATCTGCCACTTGGATAGCAAGCTCACGCGTTGGAGCCATCACCAACATTTGTGGATATTTTTCCTCTGCATCAATTTGAGCCAATAACGGTAAAGCGAAAGCTGCCGTTTTACCGCTACCGGTTTGTGCCATCCCTAATACATCGTTACCGTTCAGTAAATGTGGGATACAGGTTTGTTGAATGGGAGACGGCGTTTCAAACCCCAAGTCCGAAACTGCGTTTAAGATAAAGTCAGGTAAGCCTAATTCATTAAAGGTGATTTTGTCAGTCATTAAAATACTCGAATATAAAAAAGGAAAGCTCAAAGAGGCTTTCAGGTTTGTTTGTTGTATCCCGATTTTTGCTTGATGCTTTGAAAAGCGTATTGAGTATTAAGAGACGAAAATCTTCCTTTTGTCCCCAATTTTCTCAAATAACCTGCAAGGAATGAGATATGATGTCATTAAAGTGCGGTCTAAAAAGTCACCGTTTTGTGACCGCACTTTTTCCGTCTTTTTCCTCTTCCATTTGAGCCGGTTTTAATTTCATCAGCTCAAAGGAGGCAAAACGATACTCAACAAAGTTATAAACCTGATTTGCCATAGCCAGTTTAAACAAAGCAGCTGCTTCATCAACCAGCCCTACATTGAGTTTTTGTTTTGCTAGATAAAAATAGGTTTCCGTGAGAATTTCAGCATATTGTTGCGTGTTTTGGGCAAATTCACCGGCACGCTGTTGTAATTCTTCTACGGAAATGTGTCCTAAGTAATATTGAACGATATGTGTACCCCAGAAGTCCTCAGATAGCCCTTTTGCTCGTTCAACAAGGTTTTTATGGGCATCTTGTGGTTTTAATTTTTGCTCGTTCAAATAGAGCCATAAGACACGATAAGGATCTTTTGTATCAGCTAGGTAGAACTGTAAAAAATCTTGCTCGGCAAGATTATAGCGCCCTACATAATAAAAATTTAAACCACGGTTAAGGTGGGTGTAGTCATAGCTTGGATCTAATTCAAACACAGCATTGAAGGTTTCCAATGCGCCGTCGTAATCTTCCTCAAGCAATAAGTAAAGCCCTAGATAGTTATACACGGAAGCCATTTTAGGCTGCAATGCCAGGGCTTGGATAAAATCATAACGAGCAAGCCCCCATAAACCGAGAGCGTCATACAGAACACCCCGTTCAAAATGTAAGGACGCACGTTCTTCGTTACTCATTTTTCCGACAAGCAATACTTGGCTAATTCGTACAATCATCACTTCTTGTTCAAAGTGAACATTCGGATTCTGTTCTGCCAGTACTACCCGATTTTTAGACACAAAAGCACCACTAGATTGGATACAACCGGTAAGAAACAATATTGCACATAAGCCCAATAAATAGGCGAAACAACGGCAAAATAACCGAAAATACTGCATTTGCTTTCTTTTGTGTAATTCATTCAGAAAATAACAAAACTTGATGGTGTGATACCACCAAGTTTTGATTAAAGTTATCAAGATTATTCCAACATTTCGGCGGGTTCTTCTTGAATCATTTCGAGATCTGGTTTTGGCGCAAGATCTTTCATTGTCAGACGAATACGGCCTTGACGATCAATTTCCACCACTTTTACATTGACTTCTTGACCAAGTTGAAGGTAATCGCTCACTTTCTCGACACGCTCCTCAGCGATTTGAGAAATGTGAACTAATCCTTCTTTGTTGCCCACTATAGCAACGAAAGCACCAAAATCTGCCAAGCGGGTCACTTTACCTTTATAAACCGCACCGGTTTCCACTTCTGCAACGATTTCTTCAATGCGCACCATCACGTTTTTCGCTGCATTATTATCAACAGCGGCAATTTTCACTGTACCATCGTCATCAATATCAATTGACGTACCGGTTTCTTCGGTTAGGGCACGGACAGTTGCCCCGCCTTTACCAATCACATCTTTGATTTTCTTCGGATCGATTTTCATCGTATGGATACGAGGGGCATAGTCAGAAATCTCTGCACGAGGTGCCGGAATCGCTTGTTCCATAACACCGAGAATATGCAAACGTGCACTTTTCGCTTGATTTAACGCAATTTGCATAATTTCCGGTGTGATCCCTTCAATTTTGATATCCATTTGAAGTGCGGTTACGCCTTCACGTGTACCCGCCACTTTAAAGTCCATATCACCAAGGTGATCTTCATCACCAAGAATATCGGAAAGTACCACGAATTTTTCATCTTCTTTCACTAACCCCATTGCGATACCTGCAACCGCTGCTTTAATAGGTACACCGGCATCCATTAATGCTAATGACGCACCACATACCGATGCCATGGATGAAGAACCGTTGGATTCAGTAATTTCAGATACCACACGCACTACATAAGGGAATTCCGCAAGGGTTGGCATGACGGCCGCCACACCACGTTTTGCTAAACGACCGTGACCGATTTCACGACGTTTTGGTGAGCCGATCATACCGGTTTCACCCACAGAGTAAGGTGGGAAATTGTAGTGGAATAAGAAATGATCGGAACGTTCACCGGTCAATTCATCGATAATTTGTGCATCACGCTCAGTACCTAATGTGGCAACGGCTAAGGCTTGGGTTTCGCCACGGGTAAAAATAGCCGAACCATGGGTGCGTGGTAACACCCCGGTGCAAATATCCAAAGCACGCACAGTATCAACGGTACGACCATCAATACGGGGTTCACCGGCGATGATACGACCACGAACGATTTGGCTTTCAAGTGCGGTGAAAATATCAACGATTTTCCCTTCACTGATCTCTTCATCTTCTGCAGTAATTTGTGCGATCACATCTGCTTTAATCGCATCAATTTGCGCATAGCGGGTTTGTTTTTCGGTAATGCGGTAAGCATCGCCCAAACGGGTTTCTGCAATGGCTTTTACTTTATTGATTAAATCCGTGTTTGGCTCAGGTGCAACCCAATCCCAACGTGGTTTACCGGCTTCTGCGGTAAATTCTTTAATCGCTTCAATCACCACTTGTTGTTGCTGATGACCGAATACTACCGCAGATAACATTTGTTCTTCAGTTAAAATATCCGCTTCAGATTCCACCATTAATACGGCTTTATCTGTTCCTGCCACAACAAGATCCAAACGGCTTTGTTTTTGTTCCGCCATGGTTGGATTTAACACAAATTGATTGTTGATAAAGCCAACACGAGCAGCACCGATAGGGCCGCTAAATGGCACGCCGGATAAAGATAATGCCGCCGAAGCACCAATCATCGCCACTAAATCCGGGCTGATTTGTGGATTGACGGACACAACAGTAGCAACCACTTGAATTTCATTGAAGAAACCTTCCGGGAATAATGGGCGGATAGGGCGGTCAATTAAACGGGCAATTAAGGTTTCGCCTTCAGACGGACGACCTTCACGTTTGAAGAACCCCCCCGGAATACGACCGGCGGCGTAAGTACGCTCTTGATAATTCACCGTTAAAGGGAAGAAATCTTGACCTTCTTTCACATCTTTTTTCGCCACAACGGTAACGAACACGCTGGTATCGTCCATACTTGCCATCACAGCGGCAGTGGCTTGACGGGCAATCGCACCGGTTTCTAATGTTACAGTGTGTTGACCATATTTAAATTGTTTAACAATTGGATTCACTATGTTTTCCTTTGATTTTGATATTAAAAACAACGTTTTATTTTCCAGATTGCGACTAGCAAAAGAAATCTTTAAGAAAATTGACCGCACTTTTGTGAAAAAATTTCTTTTGTTAGCCGCACGCTAATACAGAAAATAAAACTTGCACATTATACAGATGTTTTGCTGTGATTGGTAACTTTATTTCATAACAGCAACTTGTTATGATAGCTTGATTTTTATTCATTCATAAGGAGAGAAGATGATTATCAGCAGCCTAACTAACCCGAATTTTAAAGTGGGTTTACCAAAAGTGATTGTGGAAGTGTGCGATTATCTCAATACATTAGACCTCAATGCCTTAGAAACCGGTCGTCATGATATTAACGATCAAATTTATATGAACGTGATGGAACCGGAAACAGCAGAAGCAAGCAGTAAAAAAGCAGAATTACACCATAACTATCTCGACATACAAGTGTTAATTCAGGGAACAGAAAACATCGAAGTTGGTGCAACCTATCCGGATTTAGCAAGCTATGAAGATTACAATGAAGCTGATGATTATCAGCTCACCTCAGCAGAAATTGAAAATAAATTTACAGTCACATTAACGCCGAATATGTTTGCCGTATTTTATCCCTACGAACCGCACAAACCTTGCTGTTTAGTGAATGGAAAGGCGGAAAAAATTAAGAAGCTGGTGGTGAAAGTGCCGGTTTCGTTAATTTAGTTTTTATGTCAAGTGCGGTTAAAAATCCTGTTGTTTTTTAACCGCACTTTGGTTGCTTATTTCAGGACAGTGATTGTCCATTTTGCGTCACCGATTTGTTCAAAATTGGTGACTTCATAACCTTCCTCCGCCGCCCAAGCCGGGATAGCTTCGGTGGCTTGCGTACAATCGAATTCAATTTCAAGGCCATCGCCTTTATTCAGTTTTGCCATTTCGGCTTTGGCTTCCACTAGGGGAAAAGGGCAAACTAAACCCAGTGTTGGTAATTTTACAATCATGTTTTTCTCCTCAAATTAAGCGGTAACCGCTTTTAATTGTTGTGGACGGATAATGGTGAAATAAGCGGCAAACCATGTTCCCAACACCATTAATGGAAGGGATACCCAACCTTGCCATGAAAAATAAGCGGTCGCGACAAGGGCATTGCCGATTGAGCAACCACCTGCTAGGCTCGCTCCAATTCCCATGAGTGAACCACCAAATGTACTGCGTATCATAGTTTGCGTATCCGGTAGGCGAAGACGAAATTCGTTGCTCCCTTTTGCGGCGATAAATGAACCGATAAAGATCCCTAATACTAAGAATACGCCCCAATTAATAAATTTGACCTCGTTGGTAATTAAGAATTGCATGATATTGGCTGATGGCGTAGTGATGCCCAAACCACCAATTCGTCCGGTTGCCACACTTAATGGCCAAGCCGCAAGGGCAATCAAACCGATTAATGTGGCAGAAACAAAAGGATGCCAACGTTTTTCAAATAAAATATGGGCAAGGCCGGTTTTCTTTGGTTTGAGTGTTGCCACTTTTGCTTGTGGTTTCGCCAAGTGTTTATACACCAAATAGCCTGTGATAAGGGTTAATAATGCCACCAGCCACCATGCGGATATCCCAACACTTTCATAAATATTGCGTTCGTCTACTTTTACACTGCGTAATGTTTGATTGAACTCGCCCAAAGGACCGGTACGCATCATTGCACTAAACAGCATATACATAAACAATGCTACCCAGCTCCCGATTAAACCCTCTGCCGCACGATACCATGTCCCTGTAGCGCAACCGCCGGCATAAATAATGCCGATGCCAAACAGAAAAGAACCGACCATCACGGCAACAAATTCAAAGTTTTTGACCGGTTCAATATTTAACCAACCCACTTCTTTCAAAATGAAAAAACCAACGGATTGCACAGTAATGGCAATCAGCAAAGCAACAAACATTTTATTGCTTTTTGTCACATAGAGATCACGGAATGCGCCCGTGATACAAAATCGTCCACGTTGCATCACAAAGCCAAGCAAAATTCCACAAAATAACCCGGTTAAAAGCATTGGTCCTCCTAAAGTCAAACAAAGAAAAGATAGGGTTATTTTTAATGAATTCAGCCTGAAGATGCCAAGAACTTTTGGTTAATTGATATGTAATTTAGGAATAAAGACAAATTTTACTCTGAAAACCAAATAAAATTCTAAATTAAAAAATCACTAATAATTCTTTCGATCTTAATATTGAAATCAATTAGTGATAAAAAACGTCAATAATGGAATATCTCAGATTAAGTCTTGACGTTAAGATTCTGATAAACAAATATAAAAGAAACTGATAAGAAATAGAAGATGAGAAAGAAAGTGAGGTTAAAAATTACAGTATTATGTAGTAGTTGCACAAATATCTAACCGATTAAAAGCCTTAAAATCTCTATTGAAATTTTAACTCAATGGTGATTTTTATGTAAATTCACATAACTATCCACTTATCAATCGTAAAATTAATACGTTAAAGCGTAAAGCAGAGCATTTTAAATATTGTCGTGAAAATGCTTTAACAAAGATCAAAACTGAGGAGGCGTTGTTTATTCTCAATCCTAATCACGATAATTTCTTTTTAAATACCAATGTTCCAATTGAAGCACATAAATACACTTATCTCAAAAACGGTTTATTAAAGAAATCCCCTGTAAATTGGTTGCAGCTATTCTGCAAAAAATATATCAATTAATGGATAGCAACCAGTGAAATTGTTTTAAAAATTTTTGAAATGGAAAAGTTAGAATATGATGAAATTCTGTATCATCCTATACGACATGGTGTTATTGAGGTAGTCAAAAGGCAAAAGAAAAATAAGTCGGTGGGCTAAATAATAAACCTAGTGCAAGAAGAGTGAATCAATCTGAATGGTTTTTACCGCAAGGGGTTAATTGAGCGGTAGAAAAATACCACTATTTCCATTGACAAAGCTGCTCTCTGCGGCTCACTTGTATTCGGATAATCGAATTTGATTGACAAATCGTGAAAGACGCATTGTGTTCATAACTCACCTTCCTACGTTTTTTTCGCCATATAGTTATATACTACTAATAAGGCAAAGATTCCGACAATTATAACCGGAATAATATTTGCAATAAATATTGAGCCATATTGCCTAATACAATCCCTACCGCACTAAAATTCGAATCGTAAAATGTGGTATTGGAAAAACCAAGCACAGGTAATAAAAAAATCGGTAAGAAGTGATCAATAAACCATAAGTAAATACAGCGATAATTGCCCCACATTATATTGAATTAAATGCTGAGTTGTTAGCAAGAGACAATGTATCGAAGTGATAAATACGAGTTTTTTCTAGCTTTTTCTTAATTTTTTCTTGGTAAAAAAAACAACAAAACTAACCACACTTTCATTTCCCCATTTTCTCCAATAAAAACTCAATCACCGACTGTACTTTCCTTGCTTTTTGGCTGTGTTGTAAATAATACAAATAGAGTGGCGGATATTCACGCCAATGATTTTGTAAAATCGGCACAAAATTTTCTTTATCCTCAAAAGTTTGCATATTGGGTTCAAAAATTCGTCCTATTCCTAAACCTTGACGAGTAGCATCGGCAATAATTTCAGGATCATTGCAAAGTAAGGGCGTATCCATATTCAATGCCGTCTCTTGCCCATCAATATTCAATACAAGTGGTTCAATTCGATTGGAAGAAATAAAGCGATAACCAATGAGCTGGTGTGCGGTCAAATCTTTCGGTGTTTTGGGCTTACCGTATTTTTGTAAATAGGCTTGGCTCACATACAGCCCCTCTTTAAATGCAGGCAGTAATTGACGTGCAATCATTCCCTCATCAATGCGATTGCCAAATCGAATACCAAGATCAAAGCCTTCTTCTAATAAATTGACTAAGGCATCATTGAGGGAAATTTCCAGTTGAATTTGTGGATAACGGTTATGAAATTCCGTTAAATAGGGGCGTAAAATTAGTTGATAAGCAAAGCGGGAAAGGGTGATCCGAACCGTACCACTCGGTTCGCTATTAAAATTTTGGATTTCCTCGAACGCTTGATTGAGCGTCATCATTGCCATTTTTG
Source organism: Rodentibacter rarus (assembly GCF_001998965.1). Lineage (GTDB taxonomy): Bacteria > Pseudomonadota > Gammaproteobacteria > Enterobacterales > Pasteurellaceae > Rodentibacter > Rodentibacter rarus. Next base: position 41,934 of record NZ_MLHJ01000009.1, on the reverse strand, counting down.
TTCGGGCAAACAATTGTCGCCCCGCTTCGGTCAGCTGAATATTTCTTGTGGTGCGATGAAACAGGGGAACACCCATTTTTTGTTCCAATAACTTCAACGATTGGCTGGCAGAAGGCACGGCAATGCCCAGTTTACGAGCCGCGGCGGAAATACTGCCTTCTTGTGCAATGATTTGAAAAACATTGAGTTGTCCATAATACGAATTATCTTTCATTATTAGTTTATTCCTAAAAGTATTTTCGCTTTTCTCTACTTAATCATCATAAATATTTTGGCTATAATGCGCAACATCAGATAACAATTCGACACAGGAAAATGCAATGAAAAATATACTGATCGTTTCAGGTCACCCTGATTTAAACCACTCCGTAGCAAATACTGAGATTTTACAAGCGGTGGGAAAATCCTTACCTCATGCCAAAATCCGCCGTTTAGACAGTCTTTATCCAACCTATCAATTTAATATTGAAGCGGAGCAATCCGCCATTTTAGAAGCGGATGTGATCGTGTTTCAATTTCCGTTCTCTTGGTATTCCGTCCCGGGATTAATGAAATTATGGATTGATAAAGTATTCGTTCACGGCTTTGCACACGGCTCAACGGCTAAAATTGGTGGTAAAAAATTGATTATTTCCACGACGACCGGTGCACCAAACGCGCTATATCAAAAAGAGGGCTTCTTCAAACACACCGTAGAAGATTATTTATCACAGTTTGAAACCTTTGCAGCGTTATGCAATTTAGACTATCAACGCCCGGTGATCACTTATGGATTAAGCTATGTAGGACGTGATGAAGCTAAAATTGCGGAGCAAAAAATGATAGCGCAAGAGCACGCTGCACGTTTAGTCACTGAGATTGAGAAAGCAGTGGATTGATATTTAATTCCTCAGCCTATAAATCAATCACATTATTAAAGGAAAAGCGATGTATATTATTAATATCACTGTTAAATCAGACATTTCTGAAGAACAACACAATGAATTATTCCCAATCCATGTTGAATGGTTTAAGAAATATTTCCAAGCAGGTCAATTTTTAATGCTTGGCCCTTATACGGATACCGATGCACATTCGGGTGTCATTTTTGCCGAAACAGAAAGCCGTGAAACATTACAAAAAATTTTAGAAGAAGATTGCTACTATCCGAATTTAGCTGAATATGAAATCCGTGAGTTTGCGCCGAAAATGATTGCTGCAAATATTGGTAAAGTAGTGAAAGCCTAGTCTGTCACGCAATAAAATACATATCCTCCCTTATCCAAAATGGTAGGGAGGATATTTATTATCTAATCTTCTTTTCCTAAAATCTGATTGACTTCGCTTTTATATAACACGGCTTTCGCACCGAAAACGGCTTGAATTCCTCCACCGACTTCCAACACATCAATGGCTCCAAGGGATTTTAAGCGGGCTTTATCCACTAATTTCACATCCTTAACGGATACCCGCAAACGGGTAATGCAAGCATCCACATTTTCGATATTTTCCGCACCACCAAGACCTACGATGATCTGATGAGCATTTTCCGTGAGAGAAGTGGTTTGCCGTTCTACGCTTTCTTCTATCTCTTCCGCTCTTCCCGGTGTCATCACATTGAATCGGGTAATTAAGAAACGGAAGGAGAAATAATAGAGTGCCGCCCAAAGAATACCGACAAAAATAACACGAACCCAATGGGTATTTGCCTCACCTTGTAAAATGCCAAAGAGTAAGAAATCAATAAATCCGCCGGAGAACGTATTTCCAATGGAAATATTCAGTAAATCGGCAATATAGAAAGAAACACCGTCCAAAAATGCGTGGAAAACATAAAGCCAAGGCGCAACGAATAAGAACATAAATTCAATAGGTTCAGTAATACCGGTAATGAATGAGGTTAAGGCCGCCCCTAAAAATAATCCGCCAATTTTTGGCCTGCGAGCTTTTGGCACACAATGATACATCGCCAAGCAGGCTGCCGGTAAACCAAACATCATAGTATCAAAACGACCGGCAAAGAAACGTGTGCCTTCAGTAAATAAGCCTTGATGGTTCGGATCAGCTAATTGAGCAAAGAAGATTTTTTGTGCACCAATAATCGTTTCGCCGTTTACGATTTCTGTTCCACCCAATTCTGTGTACCAAAATAGCGGATAGATCATATGGTGTAGCCCTACTGCGCCACTTAACCGCATAAGAAAACCATAGAAAAATGTACCGATCTCACCCATTGAAGCAATGCTTTGTCCTGCGGACACTAACCAGCTCTGAAAAGTCGGCCAAATTAAAAAGAAAATGGCACCAATAAAAATCGCCGTAAATGCCGTGACAATTGGCACAAATCGGGAACCACCAAAAAAGCCCAAGATTTGCGGTAATTGGATATTATGGTAACGATTATGCAGTTTTACTGTCACCAATCCCATCACTAATGATCCAATCACACCGGTATCGATACTTTTTACTTCAGGGGAGAACAGAGGAATTAAGGCAGAAATCGTCCCGGTCATAATCAAATAACCGACCACTGCCGCAAGTGCAGCCACGCCTTTATCCCGTTTTGCCAGTCCAATACCTAAACCGATACAAAGAAATAATGCCAAATTCGCAAAAACCACCGAACCGGCAGAAGACATAATTTGGAAAATCCCTTGCAATAAAGGATTATCCAATATGGGATAGGCTTGTACCGTAGCTTTATTGGATAATGCACCACCAATACCAAGTAACAGACCGGCGGCAGGCAAAATGGCAATCGGCAACATAAAGGCTTTGCCGATTTGTTGGAGTTGTTTAAACATAGGTTCCTCACTTTAATTTGAAATTTCTATCATTGAAGTGAATACTTCAAGATAAATCACAAATAGATATGACTTTTTTCTTATCACAGTAAGATAAATCAAATAGTTACACTCTATGACTAAATCCCTCTATAATCAACGATCAAACGTTGATTTTGTGATAGTGTTAACATTTTTTATAGAAATTTTATCTGCTAATTTTCCCCTAATTTTCTCCCTTTAAAATTCACACCATCGGAAAGCAAGTGGGTTGCGAACCGTCACTCTCAAACTTCATACAAGGAGAAAACAATGAAAAAATCAAACAAGGCTATCTTAGCTACTTTATTAACCGGTGTAACGGCATTCGGTGTGGCGAATATGGCGCAAGCGATTTCACCTGAGGCGCAAGAAGCCTTAGCAAAAACGCAAATTTCCGCAAGCCAAGCACTGAGTACCGCACAAAATAAAATCGGTGCGGATGCTAAAGTCAAAGAAGTGGAATTTCGTCATACCAAATACGGTAAGGATTATTTCCAAGTAGATCTTTTCGCCAATAATCAAAAACATCAAGTGGATGTAGATGCCGTAAACGGTGAAATTTTAGGTACAACCAGCAAAACCCCAAAAGAAGTAAAAGTACGCCAAAATCAAAACACACCTAAAATTTCCTTTGAACAGGCTATGAATGTCGCCATAGAAAAAACAGGCGGTAAAGTGGCAGAGGCTGATTTAAAATTCCGTGATGGACAAGGCTTGTATAAAATTGAAACCAGTGCCAACGGGCAACGCTTCCACGTTATGGTGAATGGTGAAACTGGTGAGATTATGGATATGCCAAAACATCAAGGCTATCGCCAAGGTGAGCATAAACATAAAGAAAGACACGGCAAAGGCAAACATCATCATGAAGAAGGGTACAGAGGGGGCTTACACACTGAACGCCCGATGTAAAAACACATTGAAAATCGACCGCACTTTATGAAAAAGTGCGGTTTTCCTTTGCCAAATTTTCGGTATGATGAATAAGCCCTGAGGACGTTTTATTTTGGTAAAAAATTATGCGAATTTTATTAGTCGAAGATGATCGAATGATCGCAGATAGCCTGTCGGAAGGATTGAAAAATGCCTGTTATGCGGTAGATTGGGTCAACAATGGTAATACGGCGGAACAAGCATTGAGCGCACAATCCTATGATTTAGTGTTGTTGGATCTCGGTTTACCCGGGCAAGACGGTTTGCAAGTGCTACGCCATTTACGCCAAACTCAAAATCATACGCCGGTTCTTATTATCACCGCCCGAGATGATTTAGACAGTCGCCTTGCCGGCTTAGACGGTGGCGCTGACGATTATATGATTAAACCTTTTGATCTTGCTGAATTACTCGCCCGAATTCGTGCGGTGTTACGCCGACAAAGGGGACAAAGTACGCCATTATTGTCCAATGGTTCAATCACACTAAATCCAACGAATTATCAGGTTTCCGTTACCGAGCAAGCTGAACCTATCCTTTTAAGCAATAAAGAATTTGCTATTTTACAAGCGCTAATGAACCGCCCGGGGATAATTCACTCCCGTGCTGAATTAGAAGATAAAATTTATGCTTGGGGTGATGAAGTAGAAAGTAATGCCATTGATTTTTTAATTCATAGTCTGCGGAAAAAAATCGGCAAAGCACATATTAAAAATGTACGGGGTGTGGGCTGGTTAGTGGAAAAAAATGAACCGATTGGAAAATAAAGATGAGATATTCCCTGCAATTTCGCCTCATTTTGGCGTTGACAATTTTATTCACCCTTGTGGCATTAAGTGCCGGCGGGATGGCATTTTATAACACTTACCGAGAAACCAATAAGCTACAAGATGAGATGTTGGAACGCTTTTCCGGCTCTGTCAATTTATCGGAAAATCCTACCGCACTTTTACCGCCTAAAATGCTTGACGGGCGGGTTAGAGTCTATTTTGATCACAATCGCCCCGGCGCCCCTTCAACGGATTTTCCGGCACAAATGGCGGAGGGATTTCACAATTTGAAAAAAGAGGGAAAAAAATATCGCCGTATGCTCGCAGAGAATATGCCACAGGAAATGCGCCCCCATAAACATGAAAAAAATGCCGACCAATTCTACCGCACTTATGTACGTCATACGCCGGAAGGCAGAATTATCGTCATTCAAGATAACAGTTATCGGGAAGCCTTGGCATTCCGTAATGCTTGGAGCAGTGTGTTACCGTTACTCGTTTTGTTTCCGCTGGTGATTTTACTCACCATTGTGATTGTAAGATCAACCATGAAACCGGTGCAACGTTTATCAAAAAAAGTAGAACAACGACACGAACAAAATTTACAGCCCTTACCAACCCACCAGCTTCCCAGCGAAATCCGTGGATTTGTTATGGAAATCAATCGGTTATTGTCACGCACAAATGGTTTTATTCAGCAACAAAAACGTTTTATTGCCGATGCCTCACATGAATTGCGTAGCCCAATGACCGCACTTTCTTTACAAATAGAACAACTTTCTACCCAGAATTTGCCGACAGAAACAAAAACACAACTCAGTGCGGTAAAACAAGGTATTCAACGTAGTCGTCATTTATTGGAACAATTACTTTCTCTTGCCCGCCTGCAAAATCAAGGGGAAAAACCTTATCGTGAAATGGATATACAAACGATTTTCCGCCGTGTCATTGAAGATTTGCTCCCCCTCGCATTAGAAAAACAGCAAGACTTGGGTGTTGAGGGCGAGCAAGAAGTCACATTCTACGGTAATGAAACCGATTTTTACTTGCTAGTCAAAACCCTCACTGACAATGCCATTCGCTATACCCCCAAAGGGAGCCAAATCGACCTCAGCGCACAGACTACATCTGAAGGGATCCGGTTAAAAGTGGAAGATAACGGAAAAGGAATACCGGAAGAAGAACGACAATCTGTGTTAGCGCCGTTTTATCGTGTTCTCGGTTCAGACCAACAAGGCTCGGGACTGGGCTTGACCATTGCTATGGAAATTGTGAAACACTATGGGGGAAGTTTAACACTGAAAGACAGTGAGAAGTTTGAAAGCGGCTTGTTGGTGGAAGTGTGGTTGCCAAGGGGGAACTGACCACGATCCGAAGGTAACGTTTTCCCCTAGAAATAAAGAATTCTTAGGTTTTACCTAATACTCAATTTAGTATTCCCCGACTAATCAATTTAAATCTAAAGCCTATAATACGCCACATCAAAACAGTACGGTATAGCAAAAACATTGGAAAAAATAACCGCACTTTCGATTATTTACCTTGTTGTTTTTGATAACTTGCACTGAGTAAATCAAGAAAATTGACAACGGCTTGGCGTTGTTGGTGATCGAATTGTTGCCAGTGATAATCGTAACGGGCTTTGAGTTCATCATTAGTGAGCGTGGCTTTGCTGCAACAATCCAAGAAAAACCAGTTTAATGGGGTTTCTAAGGCTTGGGCTATCAACATTAAATGGCTGATATTAATTTTGTTATCACCCCGTTCATAACGAAGCAATTGTTGTTGTGAAATGCCGATCTTTTCGGAAAGTTGATCGGCGGTCAAGCCAACTTCTTTACGGCGCATTTGGATACGTTTTCCAATCAAATGATCGGCTTTAGAAGGGTTTAATTGAGCCATTATTGTTTCTTTTGCTTAAAATTTTCAGTTAATGAATTTTCAAGCAAATCAAGGTTCAACTGAATTTCATTAATTAAAACTTAATCTCATTAATTTTCATCTATTAAAAATTTAAATTTTTTTTGCTAAAATAATTCATCTATTAAAAATAGGTGTGATTTTTTCAATAAAAGAAATTAGGAGTCAAACATGCGTATTTTAGTTTTAGACGTACCACGCGAAGGGGTTACCCCGGCAGATTATGCCCCTCATTTGTTAAATGAAATCAAACATGGTTGGGCATTGATTAAATCTGATTTCATTCGTGAGATCTATATGCGCCAAGATCGACCGGGTGTTGCGGTTTTTGTTGAGGCAGGGAGTGTGGAAAAAGCCAAAGAAGTATGTGCCGAATTTCCATTAGCGAAAGCAGGTTTAATCGACTTTGATTATATTCCATTAGGCAACTACCTCTTTGTAGAGCAACTTTTTGCTGATGAACACAAAGCGTAATGAACAAAATTAAGGAAAGTAAAATGACAAAACCGATTTTATGTGTGGTAACCAGCACCACTGAAAAAGGCAATACCGGCATTCCGACAGGATTTTGGTTAAGCGAATTAACTCATCCGTTAAAAGTGATGGAAGAGGCGGGTTTCAAAACGGTTATCGCATCGATCAAAGGTGGGCAAGCCCCGATTGATAAAGATAGCCTTGATTTCACTGATCCTGTGAACAAATATTTCTGGGAAGAAACAGATTTAGAAAAACGCCTTGCCAACACACCAAGTGTGGCAGAATTGAATGGCGCCGATTATTCAGCGATCTTCTTCGCAGGCGGCCACGGAACCATGTGGGATTACCGTGAAAACCAAGATGCACAACGTTTAATTCGTGAAGTGTATGAAAGCAATGGTGTGGTTTCAGCGGTATGCCACGGTCCGGCGGCATTAGTAGATGCAAAATTAAGCAACGGTGAATACCTTGTGAAAGGTAAAAATGTGGCGGCATTTACGAATAAAGAAGAAGAGGAAGTGGGCGGTACAGCTATCGTGCCTTACTTGCTTGAAAGTGCATTGATCGAACATGGTGCAATCCATCATGAAGCCCCAAATTGGTCTGAAAACGTTTATGTAGATGGCCGCTTAGTCACCGGTCAAAACCCGGCTTCTGCACACAAAGTGGGCGTGGAAGTGGTTAAGGTTTTGAAAGGGTAAAATCTTATCCTCTCGCCCGCTTGTGGGAGAGAGACCAACGTAAAGTGCGTTTAGCACTTGCAGCCAGAGAGAGGGGAAGTTATATAAATTTCCCCCTCTCCCTCCGAAAATCCTTTGGATTTTCTCCCCCCTCTCCCGTAAACGGGTGAGGGGACAATTACTAGCGATCAAATCTACAAAAATTTTACAAATATGAACAATCTCAATCGTCGTCAATTTCTCACGCAAAGTGCGGTTGTTTTGGCGGGGGGATTTTTACCTCATATCAGCACAGCACAACCGATTGCTTTATCAAATCAACCTAAAAAAGTAGGTCATAAAATGAAACTAATTTGTGTCGAAGAACATATTTTAGATCCCAATATCGCCAAAGCCACTCTGCCACAAGTACTTCAACAAGTGCCCTATCTCATAGATTGGGGAAAACGGGTGAAAGATGGCAATAACCCCGATCACAGCCGACCTCAAATTGAGAAAAATGACTTAATTAACCCGAAAGGTATGGAATTTGATGTTAAACGCTTGGCGGATATGGATGCAGCGAATATTAATATGCAGGTGCTTTCTGTGGGCGGTTTTCCACAATTTGCCTCGCTTGAAATGCATCAACAGGTGAATAATCAATTAGCCGAAGCCATTAAAACGCACCCTAATCGTTTTGCGGCCATGGCAACATTGCCTTGGGCAGAACCGGAGCAAGCCGCTGCAGAATTGGAACGCTCGGTAAAAGGGTTAGGTTTATGCGGTGCTTTGCTAAATGGGTGACCTTCTGATGATTTTCTGGACAACCCACGTTATGAAAAATTGTTAGCGAAATTTGATGAGTTGAAGGTGCCGCTTTATCTTCACCCCGGTATTCCTGTGCCAGCTGTACAACAAGCCTATTACAGCGGTTTTGATGATGAGGTGACCGCTCGCCTTTCAATGTTTGGTTGGGGCTGGCACAATGAAGCGGGGATCCATTTATTGCGATTAATGTTATCCGGTGTATTTGATCGCTACCCGAATTTACAAGTGATCAGTGGACATTGGGGAGAAATGTTGCCGTTCTATCTTCATCGTTTAGATGACAGTCTGCCACAAGCCGCCACCGGTTTAAAACGAAGCCTGATCGACACTTTTAAACAACAGGTTTTTGTCAGCCCAAGTGGTATGCTGACCCAACCGCACTTCCGCTTTATTTATGATTTAGTCGGGGCTGAACGCATTTTATTTTCGATGGATTATCCCTACCAAACCCTTGATGGTGTGCGTGATTTTCTCGAAAACTTACCGATTTCACAGGAAGAGAAAGCATTAATTGCCCATAAAAATGCCGAGAAATTGTTTGGGATTAAGGCGTAAAATTTAAACATTGATAACTGGGTATAAAATAGGCAATTATTCGTTTTTTCCTAATAATGATTTTACTGCTAGCCGACTAATCAAAAAAATAAACACCGATATAATAGGCGAAGTAAACAAACGACAAGCGGTTTGGTTTTCAACATCTTTTGTAAAAACAACCGCACTTTTCAGATAATTCACCAATTAAAGAGGAAAACAAAATGAAACAATTACCAAAAATCGCATTAGGCACTTGGTCTTGGGGTGTTGGAGCATTTGGTGGTGATGCAGTGTTTGGCAACCATCTAACGGAAGCACAAATGAAAGCCGTGTTTGATGCGGCAATGGAAAATGGCTTGAATTTATGGGATACCGCTTATGCTTACGGTTTAGGCGATTCTGAAAAAGAGTTGGGTAAATTTATTCGCCAACAACCAAAAGGCAGTGTGATAGTTTCCACAAAATTCACCCCTAATCTTGCCGATGAAAACCAATCAGATCCCTTTATGTCGATGCTGGAGGGCAGCCTTGAGCGTTTAGGCGTGGAAGAGATTGATCTTTATTGGATACACAATTCATTAGATGTAGAACGTTGGTCGCCTTATTTAATTCCGGCTCTCAAAAGTGGAAAAGTGAAAGCAGTGGGGGTGTCAAATCATAGTTTGGAACAAGTAAAACGTGTTAATGAAATTCTCGGTGCGGAAGGTTTCAAGATCGAAGCGGTGCAAAATCACTTTAGTCTACTTTACCGCAATGCTATTGATGACGGTTTACTTGATTATTGCCAAGCGAACGGAATTACATTTTTTGCCTATATGGTGTTGGAACAAGGGGCATTAAGTGGTCGATATAATGTGGAAAATCCACTACCTGAAGGCTCAATGCGTGCCACCACCTACAATAAGGTGTTGCCACAATTGGCGAAATTAACGAATGCGATGGCGGAAATGGGCGAAGCACAAGGTGTGAGTGCAGCACAAATCGCATTAGCTTGGGCAATTCATAAAGGCACGTTACCCATTGTTGGGGCAACAAAAGTTCATCATGTGACCGATGCCGCTAAAGCCACACAAATTGCTCTCAGCCCTGAGCAAGTGGCAACGCTGGAGCAACTGGCAAAAGAAACGGGCGTAGATACCCGTGGTGGCTGGGAAGGCGAGGCATAATTGCAAAATTTGCCACATTGATAATATAAACTGATTTCTTTGTTTTATTTTCTGACAAATCTCCCCAAACCCTTCTTTGCTAAAGAGGAGGGCGGTTCTTTATAGAATAAAGATGAACCGGCTCATTGATATTTTTATGTATGAAAACTATAAAATGTAAATAAACCCTTAAAATAATCCCCTCTTTAGCAAAGAGGGGTAGGGGAGATTTGGCACTATCAATTTACGAAGAAATAAACATAATCATTATTTTGAGAGAAAAAACAATGAAAAAACTGACCGCACTTTTAGGACTTACTATGGCAATCACCGTAAATGCCACGCCAGTGATGAACATTTTTGAACTTGGCGTGAAAAAGGGGGCTGAAGCGCAATATAACGCTGTGGCCGAACACAATATCAGCACCTCAATTCAAAATGAAAAAGGGACATTGGCAATGTATTCGGTGAAATCGAAAACCGATCCCAATATGGCCTATATGGTGGAAATTTATGCAGATCAAAAGGCTTATGAAACCCACCGCACTTCGCCTCAATATCAGGCATTTTTAACAGCCTCACCCGAGATTTTAACGGATCACAAAAAACGTATTGCATTAGTTCCACAATTTTTAGGGGGTAAAAAAGTGGTACAAACGCCTGAAATGCGTACGAATTATGTACCTGTGGAAGTAAAACCTGAATATAACGAACAATTCAAAAAGATTGTTACCGCAGAAATGGCACAATCGCTAAAAGTGGAAGAGGGCGTGATTGCGATGTATGCCGCCACAGAGCAAGAAAATCCCAATAAATGGATTTTCTTTGAAATCTATGCGAATGATGCGGCTTATCAACATCATCGAGAAACGCCCCATTTTCAAGATTACCTGAAACAAACACAGAAGATGTTGAAAGAAAAAAGCTATGTGGAAATTCGCCCTGCGTTTTTGAGTAATCAAGGGAATTTGTATTTTAACCAACCCTAGCTTTCACAAAACAGAGAGGAGGAATGAAGTTCTCTGCTCTTATAGGGTAGCCTAAAATCCGCACGTTTTACGTGCGGATTGTTGTTTTTTGTGAGCCATGTCAAAGTTTTAATAAAAAGTATAAACCCCTTGTTTGTTTTATCATTTTTTGAGCGTATGATTTTCACCGCAGTATTTGGAGAAAAAGATGTCTGAAATTCAACAGTTTAATCAGCGTGATATTGAAATTCTTAATGAGGATGTCCTATATGAAGGCTTTTTCACGCTCAAGAAAATTCAATTTAAACATAAACTTTTTGCCGGGGGGGAAAGTGGTGTTGTAGAGCGTGAATTACTTATCAAAGGTGCAGCCGTTGCTGTGATTGCTTACGATCCGAGAGAAGATGCGGTGGTGTTGGTTGAGCAGGTTCGTATTGGGGCGGCTTATCATCCTGAACCAAACCGCTCTCCTTGGTTATTAGAGTTAATAGCCGGTATGGTGGAAAAAGGCGAACGACCGGAAGAGGTTGCCTTGCGAGAAAGTGAAGAAGAAGCAGGGGTGAGTGTCAAGCACCTCACTCATTGTCTTAGCGTGTGGGATAGTCCTGGTGGCGTGGTTGAACGGATTCATTTATTCGCAGGGGAAGTGGACAGTAAAAAAGCAAAAGGAATTCACGGTTTGGCTTGTGAAAATGAAGACATTCTCGTACACGTTGTAAAACGTGAACAAGCGTATCAATGGATGTGCGAAGGGAAAATTGATAATGGCATTGCAGTGATGGGTTTGCAATGGCTTCAATTAAATTATGCTCAGTTGCAACAACGTTGGCAGTAAGGTGAGGAGCCATCTATGAAGAATACGTTTGTCTATCAGACCGAAAATCCGATTGTGAAATTATTACAGATTACCGATCCCCACTTATTTAAAGATGAAAAAAACGAATTATTGGGGATTAATACTCAAGCCAGTTTTGCCCAAGTTTTGAAGGAAATTCAACAAGAAAACCGGGAGTTTGATGTGATATTGGCAACCGGTGATTTAGTGCAAGATAGCAGTGATGAAGGCTATCAGCGTTTTGTGAAAATGGTAAAACCTTTTGGATTGCCAGTCTTTTGGATACCCGGTAATCATGATTTCCAACCGAAAATGGTGGAAAATCTCAACCAACCGCCTATGGAGAGGGCAAAACATATTGTGTTGGGCGCACATTGGCAGGTTTTGTTGTTGGATAGTCAAGTTTACGGTGTACCTCATGGCGAATTGAGTCAATATCAACTGGATTTGTTGAAAACCACATTAAAAAAATATCCTGAACATCATACAATAATCGTGTTTCATCACCATGTATTGCCGACCAATTCTGCTTGGCTTGATCAACATAATTTGCGTAATTCCCACGATTTATTTGACGTGCTTTCTTCCTTTAAGAATGTAAAAGGGATTTTATACGGACATATTCATCAACAGGTGGATAGCTTTTGGCAAGGCTATCAAGTGATGGCAACGCCTTCAACCTGTATTCAGTTTAAAGCAGACAGCCAGCATTTTGCGCTTGATGAAGCACAGCCCGGTTGGCGGGAAATTGAATTACATTCAGATGGTACAATTGTGACGACTGTGAAACGAATCCGACAGACAGTGTTCTTACCAAATATGCAGGAAGAAGGGTATTAAGTATAGAAGATCAAATCTGATAAATCACAACAAACAGGGGGAATTTCCTACTTAGAATATGAGTGTCAAACTCAATCTAAATAAAGGGATACACTCCTGTTTTATTGTTCACGGTCCTTTAACTAAACACAAGATGGATTTACTCAATTTATCCGAAGAATTAGGGAATATATCTTAAGCTTGTAAAATCCCTCTTACAGTGTCAAACTCTCCCCACTTTTTAAAACTGTAAAAAAATAATGATAAAAAAACGAAAATACCAAGATCCCCATTACCAACAAGAATTAGCGAAATATGGTAATCCTATCCCAAGTCGGGAGCTTATTTTAAATGTCATTCGTGAAAATAATGCCCCAATGAATCGGGAAGAAATTTTGACCGCACTTTCTATTCGTGATGAGGAAAAAATAGAAGCGATGAGACGTCGTTTGCGAGCAATGGAAAATGACGGACAGCTTGTGTTTACGAAACGTAAACGTTATGCCTTGCCGGAAAAACTCGATCTGGTTAAGGGGTTGGTGATAGGTCATCGAGAAGGCTTTGGCTTCTTACAAGTTGAGGGGAAAAAAGAGGATTTATTTATTCCTAATCATCAGATGCAACGCGTGATGCACGGTGATTTTGTGTTAGCCCAGCCGGCCAATTTCGATCACCGTGGCCGCCGTGAAGTCCGTATTGTGCGAGTGTTGGAAAATCGTAAGAAACAGATTGTTGGGCGTTTTTTCTTAGAAAACGGCTTTGGTTATGTGGTGCCTGATGATAGCCGTATCGGGCGTGATATTCTTGTGCCAAATGAACACCGCAATGGTGCCCGTATGGGACAAGTGGTTGTGGTGGAGTTGCAACCACGCTCCGCAGCGTTCAGCCAGCCAATAGGGGTTATCACCGAAATTTTGGGTGATAATATGGCAAAGGGGATGGAAGTCGAAATTGCGCTGCGTAATCACGATATTCCTCATCAATTCCCGACTGCCGTGGAAAAATATGTTAAAAAATTCACTGAAGAAGTGCCGGAAGAGGCGAAAAAAGGTCGGGTGGATTTGCGTGATTTACCGCTTGTGACTATTGATGGTGAAGATGCCCGAGATTTTGATGATGCGGTGTATTGTGAAAAACAAGGTAAAGGCTGGAAACTTTGGGTGGCTATTGCCGATGTGAGCTATTATGTGCGTTTGCGTTCAGCACTGGATAACGAAGCTTATAACCGGGGAAATTCGGTCTATTTTCCAAACCGAGTGGTACCGATGTTGCCGGAAGTGTTATCGAACGGATTGTGTTCGCTTAACCCACAAGTGGATCGCCTATGTATGGTGTGCGAAATGCAAATTTCGGCTAAGGGAAAACTGACGAATTATCGTTTTTATGAGGCGGTGATGAATTCCCACGCCCGTTTAACCTACACCAAAGTAGCGAAAATATTAGAGGGGGATAAGGCGCTTCGTGAACGCTATCACGCACTTGTCCCTCACTTAGAATCACTTCATCATCTTTATCAGGCATTACTTTCTGCCCGTCATCAACGTGGGGCGATTGATTTTGAAACCATTGAAAGCAAATTTATCTTTAATGCCATGGGGCGTATTGAACGTATTGAGCCGGTAATCCGCAACGATGCCCATAAAATCATTGAAGAATGTATGATTTTAGCCAATATTGCGGCGGCAAATTTTATGGAAAAACATAAGGAACCGGCACTATATCGTATTCACGCCACACCAAGTGAAGAAAAGCTGACCTCATTCCGTGCTTTTCTCAGTGAGTTCGGCTTAACTTTAGAGGGGGGAATGAAACCGACCACGAAAGATTACGCTGCACTGTTAGAAAAAGTGAAACAACGACCGGATCACGAATTAATTCAAACAATGTTGCTCCGTTCCTTAAGCCAAGCAGTGTACAATGCAGACAATATCGGACATTTTGGTTTGGCATTGGAAGAGTACGCTCATTTTACCTCACCTATTCGCCGTTATCCTGATTTAACGCTCCATCGAAGTATTAAATATTTACTTGCTAAAGAACAAGGAGCAAAACGCAAAACTACTGACAGTGGTGGCTATCATTATTCTTTTGAGGAAATGGATCAGCTTGGCGATCATTGCTCAATGACAGAACGCCGTGCAGATGAAGCCACTCGTGAAGTGGCGGATTGGTTGAAATCCGAATATATGCAAGATCACGTTGGCAGTGAATTTAACGGGGTCATTTCTTCCGTCACCGGTTTTGGGCTGTTTGTGCGTTTAGATGAGCTATTCATTGACGGTTTAGTGCATATTTCAACGCTAGAAAA
The DNA here is from genome assembly GCF_001998965.1 of Rodentibacter rarus. Taxonomy (GTDB): domain Bacteria; phylum Pseudomonadota; class Gammaproteobacteria; order Enterobacterales; family Pasteurellaceae; genus Rodentibacter; species Rodentibacter rarus. Next base: position 26,928 of record NZ_MLHJ01000009.1, on the reverse strand, counting down.
CGATTACTATCAATTTGATGGAACAAAACAACGCTTAATTGGTGAAAATAGCGGAATGCAATATCGCTTGGGCGATAAAGTGCGTGTTCGTGTCGAAGCTGTTCATTTGCAACAGAAAATGATTGATTTCTCCCTGGTGGGGAGCGAACGTAAACCTCGCAGAGCAGGAAAAACCGCAAAAGCACGTGCAAAGAAAGTCTTTAAGGAATTGCCACTAAAAGCGACAAAAAAGCGTAAAAGTGCGGTTAAAAATAAAGAAGTTTTTCAAAAAAAAGAAAAAACGTAAATAATATCGCCCTAAAATTAAAAAGTAGAGAAAAATTATGTCAGAACAGATTTATGGTATTCACGCCGTCAATAGCATTTTAGCCCATACACCGGAGCGTTTAATTGAAGTGTTTGTATTAAAAGGCCGTGAAGATAAACGTTTGCAGCCTTTGTTGAATTCGCTTCACGCAATAGGGATTGGCGTGCAGTTTGTTAATCGTCAAACGTTGGATAAAAAAGCCAATGGCGAAGTGCATCAAGGCGTAATTGCCCGCATTCAGGCGGCAAAAGAACTCAACGAAAATGATCTTGATGTTATTCTTGCGGAAAAACAAAATCCTCTATTATTGGTGCTGGATGGCGTGACCGATCCCCATAATCTCGGGGCTTGTTTGCGTACTGCTGATGCGGCGGGGGTCAGCGCAGTGATTGTACCAAAAGATAAATCTGCACAACTCACCTCAGTGGCTCGCAAAGTGGCTTGTGGTGCGGCGGAAACGGTACCGCTTATTCGTGTTACCAATCTTTCCCGTACTCTTCGTGATTTACAACAAAATCACAATATTTGGGTGGTAGGTACCGCCGGTGAAGCCACAGAAACCCTTTACCAAAGCAAATTGACCGGTGCACTGGCTCTCGTGATGGGGGCTGAGGGCGAAGGCATGCGTCGTTTAACTCGTGAACATTGCGATCAGTTGATTAGTATCCCAATGGCAGGCTCGGTCTCATCCTTGAATGTATCAGTAGCAACTGGCGTATGCTTGTTTGAAATCGTACGTCAGCGTTTGAATGCATAAACAGAGATAAAAAAGAGGTAGCAGATAATTTATGCGCTACCTCTTTTTTTGTTTCAATGCAATTTATTTTAGTGATGTTTCAAACCAACTTTCTAAAATCAAACAGGCTGAAATGCCATCCACTTTACCCTTTTTTAATGCACGGAAACCGCCACGTTCAAAAATTTCACTTCGCGCTTCTGTTGTTGTAAGACGCTCATCTTGTAACACTACTTTCACACCAAACCGCCCGGTTAAACGATTAGCGAATTTTTTTGCCCGTAAGGTGAGATCCTGCTCTGTTCCGTCCATATTGAGTGGTAACCCAACCACAACTACATCCGGTTTCCATTCTTTTAAACATTTTTCAATGGCATCCCAGTTTGGGATGCCATCTTGTGCTTTAAATGCCGGTAAGGCTTGAGCAGTACCTGTGATACTTTGTCCCACGGCACAGCCAATACTTTTTGTGCCGAAATCAAAGGCAAGGGCGGTAATGCTCATTAACTATGCCCCACTTGTGCCGTGGCGAAATTGTGCATATTAATCCCTAATAATTGGCTTGCTGCAAGATAGCGCTCTTCATAAGGCGTATCAAATAAAATGGTATCGTTTGACGGCACAAGGAGCCACGCATTGTCTGCAATTTCTTGTTCCAATTGTCCAGCAGACCAGCCGGCACAACCCAATGCAACCAAATATTTTTCCGGTGCTTGTACAGAACCGAAGGTATCCACGACATCGGCAGAAGTCGTCAGGCTGAGAGCATCGGTGATTTTATAACTGTGCTGAAAATCGGAAAAAGTACTCGTATGCACAATAAAGCCACGTTCGGTATGCATTGGACCGCCTGCCACCACCATCGTATCATCAAAAGTGCGGTCATTTTTCATCATAAAATTCAGTTTGCTATAAAGCTCCGCAATGCTGAGATCGGTGGGTTGGTTAATCACCACGCCCATTGAGCCTTGTTCATTATGTTCACAAACAAAAACAACCGTATGGTGAAAATAATCCGTTAGATGTGGCATTGCAATTAAAAATTGTCCTTGTAAATCCATCATTCGCCTAAATCTCCAAAACAAATTTGTAGTGCGCTGATTGCGGCTAAAGATGCCGTTTCTGTACGCAATACACGCTTTCCTAATAACACTTCAGTAAAACCTTGCTGTTTCGTTTGGGCTATTTCCTGAGGCGATAATCCCCCCTCGGAGCCAATCAACAAACGCACCCCTTCTTTTGGAATGAGGGGCAAGGTTTTTATGGAATATTGGGCGCGAGGGTGTAAATTCAACTTTAATGCACCATCATTTTCCGCACACCAATCTTGTAATTTCATTAAGGGGCGAATTTGTGGGATCACATTTCTGCCACATTGTTCACAGGCGGCGATGGCGATTTTTTGCCATTGTTGAATTTTTTTATCCATACGCTCCCCGTCCAGTTTCACGCCACAGCGTTCCGACCAAAGCGGTGTAATGACATTCACGCCCAATTCAACAGATTTTTGAATGGTGAACTCCATACGCTCACCACGAGAAATCACCTGACCTAAATGAATGTTGAGGTTTGATTCTTTATCGACAAATTCACGCCCTAAAATTTCAACACTCACCGATTTTTTACCGGCGCTAATAATCCGAGCCGGATAAATATGATTACTGCCGTCAAAAAGCTCAATCTGTTCGCCTTCTGTCATGCGTAGCACCCGTCCAACGTGATTTGCCGCCTCATCGGAAAGGGAGCATTGAGAGAGGGTTTCGAGAGGTTGTGGATGATAAATTCGAGGTATACGCATAATGTGATGAAAAAATAAAAGAAAAGTGCGGTTGATTTTACCGCACTTTTTCCTGATTAGTCAGAAAGATTGTGGGGTAAATGTTCCAAAATAGCACTCCAATAGGTGGCGGAACGTAAATTATGTTTACGGATACAATTTACCACAGATTCTGCATCACCGATTTGGCAAATTTGTTGTAATTCTATATAAAACTGTTTGGTACACTTACGGTGTTCTTCATGGCTAAAAAATAACAACCCAATTTTTTGATATACCCCTTTTAAGCTATTGAAAATTAAACGATAAAAAGGCTTATTGGCTAATACGGTAAACTGACGAAAAATATGATAATCAAATTCCGTATAATCTTCTGCCGTATCACCTAATTCATTTAACGTATTAAATAGCAGGGCGGCTTGTTGGGGGGATTTTCTTACCGCCTCATAAATGTAAAATTCCGACATTTTACTGCGTAGCGATAACATATTATCGATAATCAAAGGGGCTGAATTTTGATCGAGCGTAATTAAGGTTTCGATAATACTTGGATTGGCGGTATCCCAAATATTGTTGATTTTAGTGGGTTTTCCGTGTTGAATGGTGAGCCATCCATCACGAGCCAAACGTTGCAACACTTCGCGTAACGTTGTGCGTGTTACGCCGATTTTCTCTGAAAGATCGCGTTCTGAAGGTAAATTAGTCCCGGCGGGGAACACATTCTCCCAAATACTTTTCACAATATATTCTTCGGCAAGTGCCGCCGGGCTTTGGGCTTTTAAAAGTGTATTGTCTGTATTCATAATCATTAAACGTTAGAAAAGCCTAACAAAATCAAAAAAAGACGATTTATCCAGCAAATCTTTATCTTCGGGTATTATCCTTTAAAGCACTCTATATTACAATGAGCACACTTTAAAGAACAGGAGTAATTTATGACTTACACACAGGCCTTAATGAAAAACTTTCTTGGCGCAAGCCCGGATTGGTATAAGCTCGCCATTATCATTTTTCTGATAGCCAACCCGATTATTTTCTTTTTTATCAGTCCTTTTCTTGCCGGTTGGGTTTTAGTAGCCGAATTTATTTTTACGCTCGCAATGGCATTAAAATGCTATCCGTTGCAACCGGGTGGGCTGCTTGCTATTGAAGCGGTTATCATCGGTATGACCAGTCCGGCGCACGTAAAGGCTGAAATTATGGCAAATTTTGAAGTCGTTTTATTGCTGATGTTTATGGTTGCCGGCATTTATTTTATGAAACAACTCTTGTTATTTGTGTTTACCCGATTGCTGATCGCCATTGAATCTAAGATTACCCTTTCTTTAGCTTTTTGCGTTAGTGCTGCATTTTTATCTGCATTTTTAGATGCGCTAACAGTCGTTGCAGTCATTATTAGTGTCGCTATGGGTTTTTATGGTGTCTATCACAAAGTCGCCTCAGGAAATAAATTAAATGATCTCGTTGACATCACCAATGATGATAAATTAGGTGATAACCGGACGACATTAGAACAGTTTCGTGCATTTTTAAGAAGTTTAATGATGCACGCAGGGGTTGGAACAGCACTCGGTGGTGTAATGACGATGGTGGGAGAACCCCAAAATTTAATTATTGCCGAACAAGCCAATTGGAACTTTATTGAGTTTTTCTTCCGTATGGCGCCGGTTACCCTACCTGTCTTAGCCTTCGGTTTACTCACTTGCTACTTAGTGGAAAAATTTAAGTTATTCGGCTATGGAGCCAAACTTCCTCGCAAAGTCTGGGCAGTATTGGCTCGTTTAGATCGTAACAATACGCAAAAAATGTCAAAGCAAGAAAAAATGAAGCTCTTTATCCAAGCGCTCATTGCGCTTTGGCTTGTGATTGGTTTGGCTTTCCATTTAGCGGCGGTAGGCTTGATCGGTTTAACCGTAATTGTCCTTGCTACCGCATTGACGGGCATTACAAACGAGCACGTTATTGGTAAAGCTTTCCAAGAATCCTTGCCATTTACGGCATTACTTGTGGTCTTTTTTACCGTGGTCGCAGTGATTATCGATCAAAAACTGTTCTCACCCATTATTCACTATGTCTTATCCGCCAGTGAAAGCACACAGCTCGTTTTATTCTATGTTTTTAACGGCTTGCTCTCTGCCATTTCCGACAACGTTTTCGTCGCAACGGTTTACATTAACGAAGTGAAAGCCGCACTCACTAACAGCGTGATTAGCCCACACCAATTTGAATTACTCGCAGTGGCAATCAACACCGGTACAAACTTGCCGTCTGTTGCCACACCAAACGGTCAAGCCGCTTTCTTATTTTTATTAACCTCATCGCTTGCACCATTAATCCGCCTTTCTTATGGCAGAATGGTTTACATGGCATTACCTTACACGATTGTGTTATCCTTAGTGGGCTTGTTTGCCATTGAATATATCTTACCGGCTGCTACCATCTGGTTGGCAAATTTAGGACTAATTCAGCCAATTTAAGGAAAACATATGCTCGCATTATTTAAACAATTTTCAGAAAAACGTTCCACTTGGTTCTTGCTGGCTTTTTCAAGTTTAGCCTTAGAATTGACCGCACTTTATTTCCAATACGGTATGGGATTGCAACCCTGTGTGCTTTGTGTGTATGAACGTCTGGCAATGAGTGGTTTATTTTTGGCGGGTATCATTGGCTTTCTTGCCCCCCGCTCACTAATCGTTCGTTTAATCTCGCTCGCATTAGGTTTATTTAGCGGCATAAAAGGTTTGATAATAGCCATTCGTCACCTTGATCTCCAAATGAACCCAGCCCCATGGAAACAATGCGAATTTCTCCCTAATTTTCCGGAAACCCTCCCTTTCCATCAGTGGTTTCCAAGTATTTTCAACCCAACGGGCACTTGTGATAACAGCCAATGGTCGTTATTTGGCATCACCATGGTGCAATGGCTTGTGGCAATCTTTGCTGTCTATGTGATTGTGCTTGTAGTGATACTCATCGCCCAGGTGAAGAAAACCCGCAGACAAAGACGGTTGTTTAATTAAAAGAATAAGGTTTTCTTAAAAGTGAATGCGATTGGGTAGGCAAAGGTATTTTAGCGATTTTATTGAATTTATAGGTAGTTACAGTTATGCATGGCACATTGACGCACAATTACGTCATTAGTTTAACCACCGCCGAAAAACGGCGCCAACATATTGAAAATGAATTTGGCAAACAAAATATCCCTTTTTCATTTTTCGATGCGGTGACCCCTTCAAATATTGAGGAAGTGGCAAAAAAACTCAATATTATTCTTGACCGCTCCCCCAAAGCCCTTTTAAGCGATACGGAAATTGGTTGTGCGTTAAGCCATATTTTCCTTTGGCACTTTATGCTGGAAAATCAATTAGATTACATTAATATTTTTGAAGACGATATTCACCTAGGGGAAAATGCAAAGGAATTATTAGAAATTGACTATCTACCCGGTGATACGGATGTTTTAAAATTAGAAGCAAATGGAAGAATTTTTGGTGGAGAACCAAGTAAAGTAAAATGCAACCGTGAAATTATCCCCTTAACCTTTAAACAATCAGGAGCAGCAGGCTATACGCTCACTCCCAAAGGGGCAAAATATTTACTCAGCAAGGTACAAAATAAGCAACTGACACTTCCCGCCGATGATATTCTTTTTGTGACATTTTTAAACCAAAAAGATTATAACGTGGTGCAACTTTTACCCGGCATCTGTGTACAAGATTTTATTATAAATCCTAACCCTTTTGAAAGTAGTCTCTCAGCAGGAAGGGCGCAAGTGAGCCATAACCAAATAAAATCTTCACCTTTGGAGAAAATCAAAAAAGAGTGGATAAGGGTAAAAAGACGATTTTTTGGCAAACCTGTTCCTTTTAAATAACAACCCGCACGTAAAACGTGCGGTTTTTAGGCTACCCTATAAGAACCGAGGCTTCGTCCCCCTATAAAGGTAGGTGAAAAACTGACAACCGCACAATAACTCTATGACTTCCCCTTTTTCTTTTATAAACTATCTGAAATCACATCTCCTTTTTCTTGATTCCTAATATATTCTTCTACCTTTTATTGAGACCTACTGTACTTACATAATCCTCCTACGCCCAAAAATTCCGATTTCCATACTCATATTTTAAATTCACATGTCTTTCGAATCATCGGTGATGACTTTCTTTTCTAATAGCCCATAAAACTTGATACTACCAATTTCGGAGGAATCTCGACCAACAGATGGATATACTCTTTCACCGCATAAGTTTCTAGGATTTTTTACATTTTTGTAAGTTCATAACTTTCCTTAAAACACCGCCTATATCGACTCTCAATTTTCCATAAATTGCTTTTCTTCTATACGCATAGCATATGGTTTTATAGCTGGATGTTGTCTGGTTATAATTAAAAGCAGAGCATTGGCTCTGCTTTTCTATTAGGGAACTATTGGGAAATATTATCAGCGGTAAGGTCGCTGATTTCTTGATAGGTTGTGAGAATGATGGGGTGTTTTCGACTTTAAACGAAATGGTTTAGGTAAATTTAATAGCGAAGTTGAATCATATCGGCTTACGGGAATTGAATGACCAATATATTCTTCAATCGCAGGTAAATTCATTGCATATTCTTCACAAGCAAAGCTAATCGATACGCCACTTTCTCCCGCACGACCCGTGCGCCCAATACGATGGACATAATCTTCCCGATCATCAGGCAAATCATAGTTAAACACATGGGTTACATCCGAGATGTGTAAACCTCGTGCGGCAACATCGGTAGCGACTAAGATATCTAATTGTCCCTCAGTAAATTGTTTCAATAAGGAAAGACGTTTTTTCTGTGCAATATCGCCGGTGAGTAATCCTACTCGGTGTCCGTCTGCAGCGAGATAACCCCAAATTTCTTCACAGCGGTGTTTAGTATTGGCAAATACGATGCAACGATCCGGCCATTCTTCTTCAAGTAATGTCAGTAGTAATGCCATTTTGTCGTGATTTGAGGGATAAAATAATTCTTCTTTAATTCGATGTCCGGTTTTTTGTTCCGGTTCGATTTCAATATATTCCGGATCATTCATATCCTCAAAAGCAAGTTCGCGCACTTTGTATGAAAGGGTGGCTGAAAAAAGCATAGTGAGGCGATGTTGTGGAGAAGGACATTTGCGCAGCAGATAACGAATATCACGAATAAAACCAAGATCAAACATCCGATCTGCCTCATCTAATACCACGACTTGAATCTGATTCAGAGAAATGACACCTTGTTTTACATAATCAATAATGCGTCCGGTTGTACCGATGAGAATATCAACACCCTGCTCAATGGCGTGTAGTTGTTTGTCATACCCCTCGCCTCCATAAGCAAGTGCGGTCTTTAATCCACTCATTTTTGATAAGGTATCTGCATCATTGTGAATTTGCACTGCAAGTTCACGGGTTGGGGCAAGAATTAAGGCTCGTGGTTGGTCATAACGAATACTCTCTTTGGGGTTATTGAGTAAATGATGAAAGGTGGCTGTTAAAAAAGCGAGAGTTTTACCCGTACCGGTTTGCGCTTGTCCGGCAACATCTCTGCCATTTAATGTGATTGGCAATGAAAGTGCTTGGATAGGTGTGCAGTACTCAAAGTGCTTACTTTGTAATGCTTTTAATACGACAGGATGTAAAGGAAGATCTGAAAATCGTTTCCGGCTTAAGTGATTTTGTGTCATAGAAGTCATCTTTTTGAAAAAATTGCCCTAGGATAGCACGAATGGAAAGATTCCCCAATGAATATACTTATCCCAAAACGGTTTTCCAGCTCCTAATGTGATGAATTCGTTCTTAAATGAAAGAAAAAAGCCTACTTAATTAAGTAGGCAATTCTTTTTATGCACATTGACTTAGCATCAATACTTACTGGAAAGGCTTGATTAACCCATACCGTATTTTTTCAATTTTTTGCGTAAAGTACCACGATTGATACCAAGCATATTAGCTGCACGGGTTTGGTTACCACGAGTATATTGCATAACCATATCCAACATAGGGTGTTCAACTTCCGATAATACTAATTCGTAAAGATCATTCACATCTTGACCATCTAATTGTGATAAATAATTACGTAATGCTTGTTTAACAGAATCACGTAATGGTTTGTTGGTTACTTGTGATTGAGCGTTTAATACTGAAACGGTTAACGCTTCAGACGGACTACGTTGTTGTTCTAACATTTCTCTCTATCCAAAATTGAATTTAAAAACTCTTCTAAAACAATCAGTTGTTCTTTCGAATCACTAATGGTGTTAAAAGTCTGTCTAAAAACGGAATTGGGTTGAATTCCCTGTAAATACCAAGCAACGTGCTTGCGTGCAATGCGATAACCTTTTTGCTCACCATAGAATTGATGCAATTCTTGAATATGACGCAAAATTTGACCGCACTTTTCACGTAAACTTGGTGTTTGAATTATCGAATCATACTCAACGAAGTTATCCACCGCTTGAAAAAGCCAAGGATTACCGAGTGCGGCACGACCGATCATAATTGCATCAGCACCTGTATAATCAAGCACTGCTTTTGCTTTTTCAGCAGAATCAATATCGCCATTTGCAATTACAGGAATTGAAATTGCGTGTTTGACTGCTCGAATATTGTCGTATTCTGCTTCACCTTCAAAGAGACATTCTCTCGTCCGCCCATGAATCGTTAAAGCCTGAATACCGGATTGTTCGGCAATTTTACCGATTTGTATACAATTTCGATTGGATTTATCCCAGCCGGTGCGAATTTTCAACGTAACCGGTACATTAACGGCATTGACTACTTCCCGCAGGATATTTTCCACTAACTCAGGATATTGCAACAAGGCTGAGCCTGCGAGTTTGCGATTGACCTTTTTAGCAGGACATCCCATATTGATGTCGATAATTTCCGCACCGTATTCCACATTAACGGCAGCGGCTTGTGCCATTTCTAACGGATCGGAACCTGCAATTTGCACAGCGTTAATGCCTAAATCATCACTATGTGCTAAACGTAGTTTAGATTTTTCCGTATGCCAAACTTGCGGATTGGCGGACATCATTTCGGAAAATGTCAGCCCTGCCCCATAATGCGCACAAAGACGGCGGAAGGGCTTATCGGTAATGCCTGCCATAGGCGCAAGTAAAACACGATTTCTTAACTGGTATGAACCGATTCGCATTTTACTTTTACCACCTAAGTCAAGCCTAAATCCATTACTGCCGCCATTATTATCAAATAGGGGCGACAACCGACAAGGCGTGCTATGATACGCATTTTGCCCTAGTTTGCAAAGTGAAATTTGTTCAAAAAATACACTTTTTTTGATTGACAAAGCGCATTCTACATAGTACTAGCACGGCGTTAATGGAGGCTCAACCGTTTATTTATTATTTTGTGATACCCACTGACTAAATTTTTTTCTATAAAACCTAATACAACAGCACTTACATAAGAAACCACTAATAAATTGAGTAAAATTAATACCGAATATTTCGGTGAATAGATAAAGTTACCTGCAAAATGATAGCAATAAAAAGAATGTACAAGCCAAATTATCTGACATTTTCGCCCGAGTTCGACAAATACAATTTTAATAAACTTAGGCATAATCTCACTCGTGAGTTTTAAAATATAGATAAATAATGGCGTAAAAAATAACATTTCTTCAATATTAAATGTGTTGTATCCCCAAATAAGCACAATAAGGGAAAGCATAAATAATCCTAGTTTATAAATAATTTTATTCGGTTGATATATGGCGAGTTTTTGTTGATAAATACCACAAATAAAACCAATAACATAGGCTGTTTGCCACCATAAAAACGCCCCTATTATGTATTGGCTTGCAGGCAAGTTATGAATAATAATAGATAAAATAAATAAGATGAGCGCATTATTACGTAATGCATTCATTAAAGGCGTGACGGCGACCATTAATACATAGGGAAATAAGAACCACCATTCACCATTATAATTAGAATAGAAACCTAAAATATTAAATAGAATATGTTTAATATCCAAAGCAGAAACGACTCTGTCAACATTAAAATAGATATCTAAGGGAATATATATGACAAATATAAGTAGGGTAGTTCGATAAATTTTAATTATTTTGTCTAAATAGTATCCTTTATCTCGTCTTTTAGATAAAGCGTATCCATATCCACTGATAAATAGGAATATGGCAACGCAATATTTACCCCATAGTCCCAAATGCGTTTCAAGGCTATTATTTCCAAATAACCAAATAATTTCAGCTGATTGAGGAATACGATCGGCAAAAGGAAAAAGATGATGAATCAACATCAGGATAATAGCAAAACCTTTAATATAAAGATTGCTCTTGAGTGAGAAATGTTAAAATTGGCTTGGCTTGGCTTGGCTTGGCTTGGCTTGGCTTGGCTTGGCTTGGCTTGGCTTGGCTTGGCTTGGCTTGGCATTATTATGCTTCCTCGGAATAAAATCCACAGAATCTTAAACTAAAGATTCTGTGTAACTACTTGCTACTTGAGTATCCCCGTAATTCGACACCATTCGTCTTGTATAGCGATTGGCGCTAAAGTAAAAGTTTGTGCATAAGCTTCACAAACCGATGAGGCTTGGCTTTCTAAAATACCGGATAAGCCTAAATTACCGTTTTCTTTAACAAGTTGACTAATCACAGGATAAAGTTCTTTTAATGGGCCGGCAAGAATATTGGCAACGACAACATCAGCTTTTAAATTTTCCGGTTTTTCATCAGATAAAAATAACTGTAAACGATCCGCCACACCATTTTGTTCCGCATTGTTACGGCTAGCAAGAATGGCTTGTGGATCGATGTCAATGCCAACCGCACTTTTTGCCCCGAGTTTTAATGCGGCAATAGCTAAAATGCCGGAACCACAGCCGAAATCGATCACCGTTTTACCGGTTAAATCTAAACCATCCAGCCATTCTAGGCAAAGTGCGGTTGTCGGGTGCGTGCCTGTTCCAAAGGCGAGACCGGGGTCAAGCATCACATTGACGGCATTTTTATCAGGCACTTCGCGCCAGCTTGGGCAAATCCATAAACGTTGCCCAAATTGCATTGGGTGGAAATTATCCATCCATTCCCGCTCCCAATCTTTGTCTTCAATTTGTTCGACTTTGTAAGCGGTATGCTCATCTAAATGCCCCGCTTGTTTCAGTAAATCGACAATTTCTGCCATATTGGTTTGTGCATCAAATAAGGCAATCACATCGGTATTGCCCCAAAGGCGGGTTTCACCGGGTAAGGGTTCAAAAATAGGGGTATCCTGGCTGTCCATAAAAGTGACAGATACCGAACCGATTTCTTCTAGGAAATCACTGATTTTTTCTGCTTTTTCATTGGTGCTATTCAGGCGAATTTGAATCCAAGCCATATTTTTTTCCTCTGTGTTATTGAGTAAATACGGCGTGCATTATACCGATTTTTTCAATAATTTTGGCAGTAAGGTTGAGCCCAAGGTGGCAAACATAATCATTGCGATGCCAAGTGCGGTGGAAAATGAGAGGGTTTCCCCTAGTAAAACTACGGCAAATAAAATACCGAATAAGGGCTCAAGGGAAACCAAAATGCCGGAAAGGTTGGCATTCACCATATTTAACCCTTTATTCCATAGCCAATAGGCAAGCCAACTGCAACCGATAGCGAGATAAAATAACCCGATAATGCCATATCTATTTAGGTTAACTTCCCAATTTTCAGTCAATAGTAAGGTGAACGGTAAGGTGGTTATTGTCCCTAATACAATAGTTGCTGAAGTGTAGGCTTGCGTGGAAATTTTTGCGATGACGGATTGTGTCCAACGTAATACACAGGCAAAAATAATTCCGGCAGATAACACTAATAAGCAGCCGAATAGGCTAATTTCATTAATTCCTTCATTGTGTTGTCCGCCATTGATCATCACTGCCACCCCGAAAAAGGCGAAAGCACCGAAAAGCCAATGAAACCATTTTGCCTTGTCTTTAAAAAAGAAATGCCCTACAAACACAACGAGTAAAGGTTCCAACCCAATCATCGTAACGGCACTGGAGGCGGAGGTATATTTCAACCCGATAAATTGGAGCAAGAAAACCGCCGTATAATTAAAAAAGGCGAGCCACCACAGTTGTTTTCTCATCCCTTTATCAATTTTCTTCCAACGACGTAGAAAAAGAGGAAAAACAAAAATCATTGCAATGATTAACCGCACTTGCACCACGAGGACTGGATCCATCATCGAATAAGTGAATTTGGCGGCAATTAATGAGCTGCTCCAAAGCAGCAGAGCGATAATTTGATAGAGCATTCTTTTTTATTTCTTTGTAAGAATACACTGTATCCTGTCGTAACCTATTGAAAAATTTGATTTTATTTTGGAAACGCACAGTGTATCCCGAGCACATAATACCAGCAAATTCCTAAAGTGCGGTGATTTTTTTCGCTGTTTTTTCAATACGGCTCTCGCCCCATTTGTTTCCCACCAGAAATGCAATCAAACCAAATGTTAATGCCGGTACGATTTGATGGAAACCGAGGAGTTTCATACCGAGTTGTGTGAGTAAAATATAGCTGCTTAAGCCAACGATCATTGAGCTTAATGCGCCGTAAGCATTAGCTTTATCCCAATAAATTCCCAACACAATGACCCATAAGAACGCTGCTTCCAGTCCGCCAAAGGCGAATAAGTTTAGCCAAATGATCATCTCCGGTGGATTGAGGGCGGCCAAAATTAAAAGTGCGGTCAAAATCAGCGTGATTATTGACGAGAAAGCGCTGATTTTTTTCTCGTTTTTTACGGCATTTGGTTTGGCGGAAAGATATAAATCTTTGACGAAAATCGAAGAAGATTGAATAAGCTGTGCATCAATGGTCGACATAATAGCGGACATGGGGGCGGCTAAGAAAATACCTGCCACAATAGGCGGAAGCACTTGCAACATTAAGGTTGGGATAACCTGATCCGCAATGGTTAAATCCGGAATAATCGCACGCCCTAATGCCCCGGCTAAATGCATACCGAACATAACTAAAGAAAGTACGATAGTGCCGATGAACATACCACGGTGCAACGCTTTGCTGTCTTTGAATGCCATGGCTCGCACCGCTGTGTGAGGTAATCCCACAACACCGAAACAAACCAACACCCAAAAGGACGCCATAAACTGAAAACCGAGCATATCGTTTGGACCGTAAGGGCTGACCAATGCGGGATCAATTTCCGTTAATTTATTGACCGCACTTTCCACGCCGCCAAGGGCATAAATTGTACCGCCAAGTAAAATCATCGTGCCAATAATCATCACCGTCCCTTGAATGGTATCGGTGAGTACCACCGCACGAAAACCACCAATAAACGTATAAATGCCCACGGTAAAGGCAAACAGTAAAAGCGCCTGCGTGTAAGAAATCCCAATGGTCGTTTCAAGCAATCGAGCCCCACCGATAAATTGTACCGTCATTGCGGCGAAGAATGCGAGTAATAACGCGAGGCTTGAAAGCCAAACAAGGTATTTGTTTTTATAGCGATAAAGAAACAGATCATTGAGGGTGAGGGCATTAGTTTCTCGTGAGAGCAGCGCAAATTTTTTGCCTAATACGCCTAAGGCAAGCCACACTGCCGGCACCTGGATCATGGCTAACAATACCCAACCCAATCCATATTTATAGGCTGCACCGGGCCCACCCACAAAGGAACTTGCACTGGCATAGGTGGACGCCGTTGTCATCGCAAGGACAAAACCTGTCATTGAATGATTGCCCACATAATATTCCGTTAAAAAATCCCCTTTGGTTCGTTTCACATAAGCATAGATCGCGGCACCAAACACAAAAGCAAGATAGATGATCAAAGGAAGAATAATACCAAGATTCATTATTTATCCTCCTTTTCATTGATTTCTAGCGGCATATCCTGATAGACGATTTTTATCACCCAGTAACCGATGACAATAAATAAAATAGGTAAATAAAGACAGGAAAGTTCAAACCAAAGGGGAAAACCAATAGGCCCTTGCGTTTCTTTCGGTAAGTAAGCACATAAGCACCAGCCAATTACGTATAAGACGGTGAGCCCTAATGCCCATCTTGCTTCCTTAGTCGCTTGCTTGTATCGTTGTGTGAGTGTCATAAGCAATATCTCCTTAAAATGTTTTGCTCATTTCTAAATAAAGTCGGTTTTTATCATAACGATAAAAAGGGTGATTGCTACTTATTTTTTGGTAAGACCACTTGAGTTTTGGCGTAATACCCCAAAAATAAACATCACGATGCCATAAGGTGACGGAAGTAAAATATTCATCATTTTTCTGACGGATTTGAAAGAAATCAATATCTTTATAAGTCCGTCTCGCATAAGCAAGGTTGACTCGGCTCGAAATGCCGAACGGCCATTCCTGTCCCCAGCCTAAACGAATATTTTTACGTTGGTAAGCATTATCACGATCTCTTGTATTCTCACGGTTGTAATCTATGCCCGCTAGCCAATACTGCCCGCTTTTTGGAATATAAAATAGGGTGTTTGACCACAGATAATTATTACCATTGAGATGCTTTCGCCAATCATAACGTTGTTCTCCATACTCAAGTGCGGTCGAAATTTGCCATTTTTCATTTAACCAATAATTTATCTCTAATCGTGCACCGGAATTTTTCGCATAGTGTTTTAATGCATCACTGCCTGATGAGCCACCGCCATACCAACGTTTTTCTGTAAAAGGGCTGAGAGAGGTATCAAAACGTGCCGTTTGATAGCCCAGCCCGGCAGCTATGCGAAAAGTGAATTCATTGTATTTTTTGTTATTCCAAAAATATTGCCCTTGACCTTCAAATTGTAGTTTCGTGTAGAGATTATTTGCCCAAGACCACTTTTTCTCGGCATTTAAATAATAGGAAAATCCCTGCGCACTTTCTTTTTCCCAAGCACGCCAATTGCCGATTTTTGTGCCGGCTTTGGGCGCATTATTGATGTTTGATTCATTTAAATAGCTCACCCCCCCATTCACTTTCCATTGGTTTCGTTTGTTTAAAGCAGAGAGATATTCATCAATCACAGCCACCATTTCAGGAGAAATATTTTCGGCACGCAGTTTTTGGAATTGGTCTTTTGCTGCTTCATTGTCATTATTTAGAAAGAGTACTTGGGCTAGTTGATAACGCAATGGAAGAATATCGGAATGTTGGCTAAAAAGCGAACGATAACGTTGTACTGCTTGCCCAGTATCACCCTGTCGGCGGGCGTAAATTGCTTTCGCCCATTCAAATAGTACAGGATCTTTTTCAGGCAAATTTTGATAAAGCGGTAGCAATAATTCCACCACTTCGCCGTTGTTTTGCAACACTGCCGGAACCATTCCTCGAACGATTAAATCAGGATATTGAGCTAATTGTTCTTTGGTTACTGAAAGGGTCGATTTTTCTTCTTTTGCGACATTTGGTACTTGTTCGTTGAGTTTTGGTGCGGCGACCTGAAGGCGATCATGGGTTAAGTCATTTTTCGATTGTGCTATTTCAGCTTGCACAACGGCAGAAAATACGACCCCCAATAGCAAGGCTAATAAAGTTTTCGTCAATTTCATTTTGTATTATATCAAGATAGAAATAAAGCAAGCGCAATGCTTGCTTTATTAAATGATCGTAAGGAGGAAAAATTATTTTTTTTGCGCACCATACACACCAAGGTAGGTTTCTTTAGGATTGATGTAACTACCTGTTAGTTCACCTGCATTATCACCGTAGAAGCGACCCTCTGTTATCGTCCCCGCTGAACTTTCACCGAAGAATTGATTACCATCGATGTCAGCGGAAATATCAATAACGTTATTACTCTTAGTGGTTAAGTGACCTGATAAGGTTTTATCTGAGAAGTTAGCCGTAAATTTAGCTTTTGTTTGAACAAAATCATCAATGATGCCCTTGTCTGTACTAGAGTAAGTATGAACGCCAATACCTTCATAAGTCGCAGATCCGGAGGTTGGCATATTGTTTGTCAGGTTTACACCGTAAGCGACCAAATATTGATTTTGCAAGTCTTTATCGGCGACAAAACCCAAACGAGTAGTTTGACCTCCACCCACATAACGAAATTTCGTTGCATCAATAATCGTTGAAATTGAATCATAGACATTCAGTGGTATAAGTGTAATAGATTTACCTTCAACATTAATCACATTGAGATTATCTTCAGAAGATGCTGTCACAAATAATTCTTGAACATTACCCTCCGCTTTAGGAATTAAGTATCCTGCAGGTCGCTTATCCACCGAATGAGCAGGCGCCTCTACCCGTGTTAATGATTGTACAGGCTTAGATGGTTGTGGTTCAGTAGAATTGGCGTTTTGATCGTTTTTTTCGTCCGGTTGTGGCTTCGTTGTGGGTGGGGTCGCTTCAGGATTTACTACGTCCGGTTGTTGCGCCGGTTGTGAAGGCTCTACGTTTGATTGATTAGGTTGTGCCGGTTGTGAAGGTTCAACGTTTGATTGATTCGGCTGCGTTGGCGTTATTGGTTGCGGATCTCTGTTACTTCCTCCCCCACTACTTCCACAAGCTGAAATCATTAATGCGGCGAGTGTTGTTAAACTAAATTTAACTAATGTCTTTTTTATTCGTGTCATAAAGGCTCCTTACTTAATTGTTAATCATTGGCAAATCGGCAACCAGTATAGCCTAATGAATCACCTTTGTTAAGCAAATAACCTTCTTTAGATTTAAAATCCTTTATAAAGTAAAAGAGCGGTCAGAAATCCACAAGATTTTTTTCGGTATTATGCAGCAGTTTCACAACGTTGCTTTTTTGTTATCTTGTAGGGGCACACTACGTGTGTCCCTACGTTCTATTAAAATTTCTATTTTTGTGCATTTGCGACATAATATCGGTTTTTTGACCGCGCTTTTTTCGTTCATAATGGCGATTATTTTACACGGGAAACATATTCGCCTGAACGGGTATCGACTTTAATCACTTCACCGATTTGGACAAACAGAGGCACTTTGACTACCGCACCGGTACTGAGGGTTGCCGGTTTACCGCCGGTACCTGCCGTGTCGCCTTTTAAGCCAGGGTCGGTATCGACAATTTCTAATTCAACAAAGTTGGGTGGTGTCACGGTGATAGGTGAACCATTCCATAAGGTAACGATACAATCTGCCTGGTCTAACAACCATTTTTCTGCATCACCCACGGCTTTGGCATCAGCAGAATATTGTTCGAAAGTTTCCGGATGCATAAAATACCAGAACGCTTCGTCTTTGTATGAATAGGTTAAGTTGAGATCCATCACATCAGCGGCTTCAACGGAGGTTCCGGATTTGAAGTTCACATCCAACACTTTACCTGAAATAAGTTTACGAATACGGGTTCGGGTAAATGCTTGACCTTTTCCCGGTTTAACAAATTCATTTTCAATGATCACGCAAGGCTCGCCGTCTTGCATAAATTTTAGACCCGGTTTGAAATCACTGGTAGTATATGTAGCCATATTAAATATCCTAAAAATAGAAATGGTTTGAAAAGTGCGTATTTTAACTCAAGACCCCACCATTAGAGAAGAACAAAATTGGCTCCCTATTCTAAAAAATGCCATTTCCGACCCTCGTTTATTACTCCGTCAATTAAATTTACCAGAACAGGATTTTGCGCCTTCATTCAATGCCCGTAAACTTTTCGCCCTTCGGGTACCTCAACCTTTTGTGGATAAAATGGAAAAAGGTAACCCTCGGGATCCCCTTTTCCTACAGGTGATGTGTTCGGATTTGGAATTTGTGCAAGCGGAGGGATTTTCGCCTGATCCCCTCGAAGAACAAGAGACCAATGCGGTTCCCAATATTTTGCATAAATATCAAAACCGCCTTTTATTTATGGTGAAGGGAGGCTGTGCCGTCAATTGTCGCTATTGTTTCCGCCGCCATTTTCCCTATGATGAAAACCCAAGCAATAAAAAAAGCTGGCAACAAGCATTGGATTACATCGCTGAACATCACGAAATTGAAGAGGTGATTTTCTCCGGTGGCGATCCCTTAATGGCAAAAGATCAAGAATTAGCCTGGTTGATAAAACGTTTGGAAAATCTACCGCACTTACAACGTCTGCGTATCCACACCCGTTTACCGATTGTCATCCCCCAACGTATTACCGATACGCTTTGTCGCCTTTTAGCGGAAAGCCCTTTGCAAACGGTGATGGTGACCCATATTAATCACCCCAATGAAATTGATGATCTTTTAGCCGAGGCGATGAAAAAACTCCGCTATGCCGGGGTCACACTCCTTAATCAATCGGTGTTACTAAAAGGCGTTAATGATGATGCGCAACTGTTAAAAAAACTCAGTGATCAATTATTTCACATCGGGATTTTACCTTATTACCTGCATTTGCTGGACAAAGTGCAAGGGGCAAGCCATTTTTTTATCCGTGATGAACAGGCGCATTCAATTTATAAAACATTGCAATCCCTCACTTCCGGTTATTTAGTCCCCAAATTAGCCCGAGAGATCGCAGGTCAACCAAATAAAACTTTATACGCAAAATAAGATCCGATAAAATGTGCGGGATTTTTTCATCGCACTTTGTAGCGGGTGAGATTAAAAAAATAATTATTATTAAATGAGGCAATCTGTGAATTCTATGAATAACAATCAACCCAATGATAACAAGTCACAAAACGAACTTGATCTTGGATTAAGCCAAGATGATTCAATTACACCACGCAAACCAATCCAATCAAGAGAATCATTATTTAACAAAGCAAAAGGATTATTTGGGCGTAAAGATCAGCCAGAAACCCAATTTCATCTGCGTAAAGAACCGACATTTGGTGAAAGCACGCAAGAAACCATGCCACCAACCCAGTCTATTTTTACTGTAGAAAAAGAAGAAAAAGAGGGCGCTGACAATACAGCGCAAAACCTAGAATCTACGCTTGAACCTGTTATTAAAGCAGTGGAAACCACAGTGGAAGAAACCCAGGAAACGGTCGCTTCTGTCACAGAACAGGCGAAAGAGACCTTATCAGCCGGTGCGACTGCCGCAGTAACGGCATTGAAACGACCTGAAAAATGGAAAATATTACAACGTTTACCGGAAAAGCACCGCCGTCTTTTTATTGCGATTTTGGCGTTAGTGTTGCTGTTAATCCTCTTTTTCGCCTTAAAGCCGAGTTCCGATACCGTGGAATCTTTTGAGCTACAAAACAGCAATGAAATTCCGGTGCAATTCCAATCCTTAGATCAATCACAACCCATTGAAACCACGGTGTTAGATAATATTCCTGCGCCACAAGAAACGCCCCCGGTTGCCGACCTACAAACACAGGCTGAATCCAATGTCTCAGTGGAACCGAGCATAGGCGATACACAAAAAGAAACGCCAAAACCGCAGGGAACGGTTGTCGCTACGCCTTCTGTGCAGTCTGAGGTCAGCCCTGTTGCTTCGGTTAGTCCACAACCGGCTAAACAGGTTGAAGCTCATCGTGAAACGGTCAGCCGTGAAATTGCTAAACCGGTTACGCAACAACCTAAAGTTGTCGAAAAAACCGCAGTGAAACCACCGGTTCAAACGAAACCGGCTCAAGCGAAAACCGAACCGGCACGACAAGCGCCGGTGAAAGAAGTCAAACCTGTCGAGAAAAAAGCCGTAGGGAAAAATGAACGCAAAGTGCAAATTGTTGAAGCAAAACCTGCAACAAATACGGTGAAAACAAGTGTCTCCGGTGGGACAAGCAAAACCTTAACCGTACCTCAAGGCGTTTCTTTAATGCAGGTGTTCCGTGATAACAAGTTGAATATTTCCGATGTGAATGCGATGACCAAAGCGAACGGAGCAGGTAATGCGCTGAGCAGTTTTAAACCGGGCGATAAAGTTCAAGTTTCCCTGAATGGGCAAGGACGTGTCAGTGAGCTGCGCTTATCTAACGGTGCGAAATTTGTGCGTCAGGCTGATGGTTCGTATCAATTCAGAAAATAATTTTTAGGGCGAATGTTCGCCCTTTTTGTTTCCTTTCGGTGGAGGATTATGCTAAAGAAAACATTATTTATTTCAACCGCACTTGTACTTGGCAGTTGCACTCAAAATACCCTATTAAATGACCCACCTCCACAAAAAATGATAGTACAGAAGGTTGATAAAACCTCACAAGTGGGTTCGGCGAGATTATATCGGTGTAAAGATGATAAGGAAGTTCGTGTTGTGCACGGCACACAAAAACGAAACAAGAAAATGTTGAAACAAGTCTCCATCACTTTTAATCAAGTTACGGAAAAATTGACGTTAATGATTTCCGAACGGGGCAATAACTACGGTAATATCCGTTGGACCTGGCTCGAACGCAATGATTTTAGTACCCTAAAAACGAGTGTCGGTGAAATTTTAGCAGAGCAATGTCTGTTGAAATCAACCGTTTCATCAACGAGCAAATAATCGGTGTTAAATGAACTTCAACGCGGTTTTGTTTTACACCGCCGCCCTTATAGCGAAACCAGTTTATTAGTCGATCTCTTCACAGAAGAAAGCGGTCGCCTTACTGTGATGGCAAAAGGGGCACGAGCAAAACGCTCAACGTGGAAATCCGTTTTACAGCCCTTCACGCCCCTTTTATTACGCTGGACAGGCAAAAGCGGGCTGAAAACCCTCACCAAAGCAGAACCAGCGGCGATGAGTTTACCCTTACAACAAACCGCACTTTATAGTGGGTTTTATGTGAATGAATTGCTCACTCGAGTGATAGAGCCGGAAACGGCCAATCCCCAATTATTCCAACATTACCTAAAATGTTTAACCCGTTTAGCAACCGAAGCCAATGTCGAACCTTGCTTACGTTTATTTGAATTTAATTTACTTCAAATTCTTGGTTATGGTGTCGATTTTTTACATTGCGCAGGTTCCGGTCAACCGGTGGATCCGACCATGACTTACCGTTACCGTGAGGAAAAAGGCTTTATTGCCTCTTTGGTGAAAGATAATCTCACTTTTTACGGACGGGATCTGATAGCCTTTGCTGCGCTTGATTTTTCCGATGAGGCTGTACGTCAAGCAGCTAAGCGTTTTACACGTCAAGCACTCAAACCCTACCTCGGTGATAAACCGTTAAAAAGCCGAGAATTATTCACTCAAAATATTTTATTTTTAAAATAATGGCACTGCGTTATATCCCACAGAAAAAATTCAATCCGCCACAAAAGATCACGGCAAAAATTATTGAGCTGGATTACCAAGGTTTAGGTGTGGCAAAAATTAACGGTAAAACTTGGTTTATCGAAAATGCGTTACCTCAAGAAAAAGTGGAAGCGTTCGTCATCGAAGAAAAACGTCAATATGGGCGGGCTATGGCGAAAAAATGGCTGGAGAAAAGCCCCCATAGGGTTTTGTCGCCTTGCTCTTATTATGAATGTTGTGGCGGTTGTCAAGCCCAACATATCCCCATCGAAATGCAACGTGACGCCAAACAGTCTGCCTTGTTCAAACGCTTGGCAAAACTTCAGCAAGAACCCATTGATTTCCAACCGATGATTTGTAGTGAGCCTTGGCAATATCGCCGGCGGGTGCGTTTAAGTTTAAAATTTAATCCGAAAACCAAGCGCATTGATATGGGGTTCCGTCAGAAAAATTCTCATGATCTGCTCCCTGTGAAACGCTGTGAAGTGGTCGAACCGGCTATCAATAATTTGCTGCTAAAATTAACCGCACTTTTCGTTGGTTATTCTATGCCAAAACAACTCGGACATATTGAATTGGTTACGGCAGATAACGGTGTGGCGATGTTGTTACGCTATGTGGGAAATCTCGCTGAAATTGACCGCACTTTGCTCATCAATTTTGCCAAGCAAGAAAATATCATGCTTTTTCTACAAAGTGATGAGGGGGTAGAACAACTTTATGGCGAGCCTCCCTATTACCAATTTAGTGAGGGCATAACACTTCATTTTGATATCCAAGATTTTATTCAGGTTAATCGCAGGTTAAATGAAGCGATGGTGCAAATTGCCCTAGATTGGCTTGAGCTTCAGCCGACCGATCATGTTTTAGATTTATTTTGCGGAATGGGAAATTTCACCCTTCCTCTTGCAACACGGGTAAAAAGTGCAGTAGGTATTGAAGGCGTTTTTGAAATGACGAAAAAAGCAAAACAAAACGCACAACGAAATAAAATCAATAATATTGAATTTTTTCAAGCCAATCTTGACCAATCTTTTGTTGGGCAGGTTTGGGCAAATCAGCCTTTTAATAAGATTTTGCTTGATCCGCCAAGAAGTGGCGCTGCCTTTGCCTTAAACGCATTAAGCGAGCTAAAGGCAGAAAAAATCCTTTATGTTTCATGCAATCCGGCGACATTAGTGCGTGATGCGGAAATATTGCGTGGGTTTGGCTACAAAATTGAAAAAAGCGCCGTGGTTGATATGTTCCCTCATACGGGGCATTTGGAATCTATGACGTTATTTTCTACAAAATAAGTAGGTTATTCTGTTACAATGACAGAGCTAAAATGGAGTGACAGGATGTCGCTCTTTTCTTCATCAACAAGGGGGGATTATGGTTGCTGTTCGTGGATCACATTTGTTAAATCCAAAAGATTTTGTGATTGAACCATGGTGTGCGGCGTTAAAACTGACAGAACAAACGGAAAAGCGTCTGATTGAGGCATGGTACTATGTGCGCAATTTGATGGATTCTCACCCTGATGAAATGAAAAATGCCACATTGACACGCCAATCCGGTGTCGAAATGGTGGAAATTTTGTATGAGCTGAATATGGATGCCGAAAGCCTGATTACGGCGATGCTTTTCCCCATCGTGGCAAACCGGCTGGTGGATTGGGAAGTTTTGAAGGAAGATTTTGGCACAGAAATCACCAAATTACTGCGGGGAGTGGAAGAGATGGATAATATCCGTCAACTTAACGCAAGCCATTCTGCCAATGCCTTACAAGTGGATAATGTGCGCCGTATGCTCCTTGCCATGGTCGATGATTTCCGCTGTGTGATTATTAAACTTGCCGAACGCATTACCTTTCTGAGAGATGCTGAAAATCGCTGTTCCGAAGAAGAAAAAGTGCTCGCCGCCAAAGAATGTTCCAATATTTATGCGCCGCTGGCGAATCGTTTGGGTATCGGGCAGCTCAAGTGGGAGTTGGAAGATTACTGTTTCCGCTATTTGCACCCCGAACAATACCGTGCTATTGCCAAATTATTACAGGAGCGCCGACTCGACCGTGAACATTACATCGCCGATTTTGTTAGCGAATTGAGCGGTTATTTGCGAGAAAGTATTGAACGGGTGGAGGTGTATGGTCGCCCAAAACACATTTACAGCATTTGGCGCAAAATGCAGAAAAAACACTTAGAATTTAGCGAGCTTTACGATGTAAGAGCGGTCAGAATTATCGTACAAAAATTGCAAGATTGTTATACCGCATTAGGCATCGTCCATACCCATTTCAAACATTTACCCAAAGAATTTGACGATTATGTCGCCAATCCAAAACCAAACGGCTATCAATCCATTCATACTGTTGTGTTAGGAAAAGGCGGTAAACCCATTGAAGTGCAGATCCGTACCCAGCAAATGCACGATGATGCAGAACTCGGGGTGGCAGCCCATTGGAAATATAAAGAAGGTACCACAGGTAGCTTATCCGCTTATGAAGAAAAAATTGCTTGGTTGCGTAAATTATTAGCATGGCAGGATGATATTACCGATTCCGGTGAAGTGATGGCGGAATTGCGTAGCCAAGTTTTTGATGATCGGGTCTATGTGTTTACGCCAAAAGGCGAGGTGGTCGATTTACCTGCCGGCTCAACGCCACTTGATTTTGCTTATGCTATTCATAGTGAAATCGGTCATCGTTGTATTGGCGCAAAAGTGGGAGGACGTATTGTTCCTTTCACCTACCAATTGCAAATGGGCGATCAAATCGATATCATCACCCAAAAAAATCCCAACCCAAGTCGGGATTGGCTCAATCCGAATTTAGGTTTTACCCACACCGCAAAATCCCGCTCAAAAATTCAAGCTTGGTTTAAAAAACAAGATCGTGATAAAAATGTGCCGGCAGGAAAGGAATTGCTGGATAACGAACTTGCCCGTCTAAATCTGAATATCAAGCAAGTCGAGCCTTATGCGCTGCCTCGTTATAACCTCAAAAACCTCGAGGATCTTTATGCGGGAATTGGCAGTGGTGATATTCGTTTAAATCATTTGATAAACTTTTTACAAAGTAAACTGATTAAAGTAAGTGCCGAGCAAGCGGACCAAGAAGTTCTTCGTCATGTAGCCAATAAAAGTGCGGTCAATTCTCAGCAAAAAAATGCAGAAAAAAACGGCAGTGTGATTGTAGAAGGCGTGGGCAATTTAATGCATCATATTGCCCGTTGCTGCCAGCCTATTCCCGGGGATGCCATTGTGGGATATATCACAATGGGACGAGGCATTTCTATTCATCGTAGTGATTGTGAACAATTTTTAGAATTGCAAGCAGCCCATCCGGAACGGGTGGTGGAATCCCTTTGGGGTGAAAATTATGCCCGAGGCTTCCATATCAATATTCGTATTATCGCCAGTGACAGAAACGGATTATTGCGAGATATCACCACTGTTCTAGCGAATGAAAAAATCAGTGTGTTAGGGGTAGCGAGCCGGGCGGATACCAAAAAACAACTGGCAACCATTGATATGGAAATTGAACTTCACAATGTAGAAAGTTTAAGCAAGATCTTAGCAAGACTTGCCAAATTAGATGATGTGATTGAAGCAAAACGTTTATAGGTAAATTTATGTACAAAACAACGGGATTAACCCATTTAATCAATTCAACAAAATATTCCCTCCAAGGTTTGAAAAGCGCCTTTAAAAATGAAACGGCTTTTCGCCACGAATGTTTTCTTGCGGCTATTTTAATTCCACTCGCTTTCTTTCTAGGGGAAACGAAACTTGAAATCGCCTTAATGATTTCATCGGTTTTACTGGTCATGGCGGTGGAATTATTAAACAGTGCCGTTGAAGCGGTGGTGGATCGCATCGGCACCGAACGCCACGAACTTTCCGGCAGAGCCAAAGATCAAGGCTCTGCCGCCGTCTTTATCGCACTTTGCATTGTTGGCGTAGTATGGGGGAGTATTCTCTTCTTCTAAAGTGCGGTCAATTTTTAAAAAGATTTCGGCTTATGTTTGGACATAAGCCGTTTTTTATTGTGCCAATGCTAGACAGTGATTAATTCAACATTGAGCTCTTTAATGGCGTGTTGTACCGATTCAACCAGATTTTTGTCACAAATAATGCAATCAAACCTTGTCAAAGGGCAAATATGGAAGGTTGCCACTTTGCCATATTTTGAGGAGTCCGAGACTAAAATTCTTTGATTGCTGGCATCAAGCAAGGCTTTTTTTACCGGTAATTTGTTTTCGTCAGGGGTGGTTAAGCCTTTCAATGTCCACGATGAAGTAGAAACAAAGGCAATATCAATAGAAAGCTGTCGGAGGAATTGACCGGCAAGTTCGCCAACGGAAGAATGATTCAATTTATTCACGCTCCCACCGATATGAATCAATTCGCATTGCCCATTCGTCATAAGAAAATGAGCAATAGAAAAATCGTTTGTCACCACTAAGAGATCATTACGCTCAATTAAACGGTAAGCAATTTCTAATGTGGTAGTGCCGGCATCAAGATAAATGGTGGTATTGGTTGGAATTTGTTGTGTGGCAAATTTGCCAATTTGTTCTTTTTGAGCACGAAAGAGAAGAGATTTATCTTGGTGAGTTGGCTCAAAAGATAAATGCTCTTGCATTTTTACTCCACCCGATATGGAAACCACTTTTCCCATTTCTTCTAATTTTTGAATATCCCGGCGAATAGTCATATGGGAAACATTCAGCGATTCGGCAAGTTGTATAATGCTTACCATACCTTTTTGACTGATTAAATTGAGTAATAATTTTTGGCGTTCTGCAGGAATCATAAAAGTCCCCTCTAAAATTTTCTTCATTATATCGTTTTTCTCTCAACGTTTGTTTTCTTTATTTTTAACAAAAAATAACACAAATGTTAAAGCTTGTGATCTTGTTCACGTTTTTTTATTTTTAGCTGTGGCAGAATGCTCCACATAGATCAATTAACCTTACCTAGGATGTTAATGATCATGCAAA
>NZ_MLHJ01000089.1 GCF_001998965.1 Rodentibacter rarus | reverse complement strand
TCTAGTACAGCCCCTTTTTATTTAAAAAATCTCTAATCAATATTATCTTATGGCATTTTATTAATCTATTATGAATGGGCAATTTCAGATTAATTTTGCTAAATATCTCCTATAATCTATTATTTGTTTTTCTATTTCCAGCTTATGCTTATGTTCTTTTCAAAAAATAAATAACCCAAACTTCGCTTTAGCTTTAAATAAGCTTCCTCTTAAATTTCTATGTTTGTAGGAATACTTTCCTTTATCATTATTCTTATAAGAATGCTCTTATAATAGACTTTATCTTTAAGATACTATTTAGATTGATATAAAATACAGATTTATTTCAGTTTTTAAGTATTTTCATTAACTTTTTTAGTTCTTTACCTACATCTGATTTAGGATTCCTTGTTAATTGACGGATAACCAAGGAAACTTGATGAAACTAAAAAATTTTTACCTGAATAGCTAAGTTATTTTTTTATAGTTCTCATCTATTATCATAATTGATTGAAATTTATAGCATTTTTCTCTTAGTTTATTGAAGGTAATAAATATCTTTTTCCGTTTTGATCATTTTCTGATAAAACATCATTTTAGAAAATGAATCCATTAAAATAAGTACGTCCAATTCTCACCCTCAAAAAAGTTGAATCAATAAGAAAATTTATTTTTTTAATTTTATAGGAGGCTTTAGATACTTTTAAAATATATTACTGAATCGTTATAATTGAGTATCGATATTTATTACCGAGCTATTTATAGGTTTATTTTCCTTCAGTGTAATCATCTAATTTTTATTGGATCTAATTTTATTTTGAAGGTAAATATTTTAAGAATATGTATTACATCTGTAACATTAAAGATTATTTCTAATACTAAACTTACAGATATTTGAATTTTTGCAGAAAATGCTGTTTTTTTATTCACTTTAAAAAAGATAGGGCTAACCACTTCAAGAGACGTACCTTATTTGCCCGAAAATCTGTGCCTTTTAGTGTGATGTTTGATTCTTTCTGTGCCTGTGACATATACATTGGGGTGACTGTTTTACTTATCGTAGGGAAGGGGATTGACTTTTTTGTTGTCCTTAAGTAGTCCCAATAGCAGAGCCTCTCCCACAAATTATGGAAATACCTGTTTTTGAGATAATACATTCAAACACAGGTATTTTATTATGAACGAAAAACAACGCTATACCTTGATAGAAGAATTTTCCAAAAAACACCAGAAGACTTTAATTAGTTTTCATAAATGCTCAAAAAATTACTGTCGAAGCTGTGTGGATTCCAACCTCTCCTG
>NZ_MLHJ01000088.1 GCF_001998965.1 Rodentibacter rarus | reverse complement strand
TTCTGTTAAAATTTCTGTTTTTGTGCATTTGCTACATAATACCGAAAAAGAACAACGTTTTTTGTAACCGCACTTTCAATACCTATTTCACAAAGATAAACACAATATCGCTATTTCTTTTCTCTCAAAAGCGCTTCAATACTTTCCACCAACCAATCAAATACGATTTTTACACGAGGATGAGTGACATTTCTGTATGGGCGATAAACATAAGCTGTCCATTGTTTGCGGGCAAGTTCGGGGAAAAGCTCCACCAATTCACCACTTTTTAGATAGGGCGCACAGAGAAAACGTGGCAAAAAGGCGATGGTTTGGGCTTGTCGGACAGCCGTAAGCTCATCAGCAATACAGGTAGCGGTAAACTTCGGACGAGGAGGGATAAACTGCGTTTTGTGGGACAAATACCACGCATAAGCCCGTCCGGTATTGGGATTGAATAAGGCACTCAGCGGATAATTTTTGAGATCTTGCCAGTTTTTCGGCTGCCCGCAGCGTTCTAAAAGCGCTGGCGATGCCACAATACAATCTTCGACTAAACCAACTTGACGAATAATAAGCCGATTGTCATCGGGCATACCAAAACGAAAACCCACATCAATTTGTTCATTCACCACATCTTCTACCGTCAATCTTGCTTGCCAATGTAGCCGCAAATCAGGATAAGCGGCGGCTTTTGCCAACACCTTTTCCAGCACCGCTTGCATTAACGGGATTTCAGGCACGGCAATTCGGACTATCCCTGCAATTTCCTGTGTGTTTAATGATTTTCGATAGCTAAACAATCGTTCTGCATCAGCAATAAGCTGTTGTGCTTGTGGTAAAAACGCTTCACCGAAATCCGTCAATTTAACTTGCCTTGTACTGCGTTGAAACAACACTTCGCCAAGTGTTTTTTCCAATGTGCCAATTGCCCTTGATACCACTTGAGGAGATAACGCAAGACGGTTTGCCGTTTCACGAAAATGCAAGGTTTCAGCCACACTACAAAAAATCCGTAATATTTCCAGTTTGTTCATTATTTCATTTATCTCTCATTTGTTGCTTGAGGCGATACTATATGATTAAACCTCAAAGAGGAATAATAAAATCCATAATAAGGAATTATATTGCACATAATTTTCGATATAATGCCCTTGTCTAAATGACAAAATGATTTGAAAAATGAACAGGAGAACGACTATGAGAATGTCACCGGAACGTTTAGCAAAAGCCTTTGAACAAGAAAAAACTATTTCAGCAGAAGATTATGAAAAAGTGAAAGGGTTGGCGGCAATCGTCCGTCCACTTCGTAGCTTCATTTTTAAAACCCCTGATGAATATGGTATGACCTATGAAGAACTCGTCATTCCCTCTGATGACGGTGTACCTTTAGAAGCCTGGTATAT
Organism: Rodentibacter rarus; assembly: GCF_001998965.1. Lineage (GTDB taxonomy): Bacteria > Pseudomonadota > Gammaproteobacteria > Enterobacterales > Pasteurellaceae > Rodentibacter > Rodentibacter rarus. The sequence goes on along the minus strand of NZ_MLHJ01000088.1, from coordinate 19,035 downwards.
TCCCGCTAAAGAAAAATCCAATAAACTCATTATTTTCAACCACGCATTACCCATGTGCCGTTCAGGTTTCCCGGGGCATTTCGGTATGCCATGGGCTGGGTTTGATGCGGTAGAAATCGATTTTGTTATCCAATACAAACACTTAACCGATGCCGGCTATAATGTCTTAACTTACGATATTCGCAATCATGGCAACAGTGGGGCAGCGAATGGCGGTATCAGTGGCATTGGTAACTGGGAATGGCGTGATTGTGTCGGCATAAAAAAATGGGTCGATGCCCACCCTGAACTGAGCAAAATGACCGTTGGTTTATACAGCCAATGTATGGGCGGTAACTCACAATATCGTGCGATTAAAGAACGCCCTGAGTTGTTTGCTAACGTAAAATGTATGGTAAGCCCAATGGTGGTTTCCATGGCGGCAATTTATGATGCCTTCTCCGAATTACAGGGCGTGCAACAATATCAAGAATTGATTGATTTGGAACTGCTTCGTATGGGGGGATTCACCGCAGCAGAAATGACACCACATCTGACCGCTCCTTTTGTGCATATGCCAACACTCATTGTTCAAGTAAAAGATGATGCTTGGACACGCAATCCGGAAGATGGACAAAAAACCTTTGATTTATTGGCATCGAAAGAAAAAGAAATCTTTTGGATCGAAGGAACAACCCGCCGCTTTAAAGACGGTTACAACTGGTTTGGACGTGAACCGAAAGTTGTCCTCGATTTCTTCGCCAAATATATGAAGTAAAGTGCGGTCATTTTTAACCGACTTTTTGTCAAAAATATAGCCTATGTCGATAGCACAACATAGGCTATTTCTTTAAATTAAAAAGCAGAGGAAAAAATTATGAAAAAAATCACCCTCATCAGCGGGCATCCTGACTTATCCATTTCCGTTGGCAATAAACTGATTTTAGATGAACTCCAAGCCCATTTTGGTGAAAAAATCAATATTCGCAAATTGGATAGCCTTTATCCAAACTATCATTTTGATGTTGCGGCAGAACAAGCCGCTCTGGTGGAAGCCGATATCATCGTATGGCAATTCCCGATGTATTGGTATAACGTGCCTGCATTGCTCAAAAAATGGATTGATGATGTGTTGTTGCACGACTTCGCTTACGGCAGTAAAGGCGACAAATTGCAGGGAAAAAAATTGATTTTATCCTTCACCACAGGCGGGGGGACCGATGAGTACGATGGCAATCACGCCCATAAAATCAATGCCTTCTATCCTGCCTTTATGGACACTGCAAAACTCTGTGGAATGTGCTGGCAAGAACCGGTTTATTCACACGGCGTACTTTACATTGAAGGCATCAGTGATGCAAAAGCGCTATCTAATGTGCAGGCTATCGCTAACGATCACGCTAAGCGGTTAATTGCTCGTTTAGAAAGCCTTTAATGATCCAATCATAGCCACTTCCCCGCTTTATTTTTGATATAAAAATCTCCATTGCGCTGACCGCGCAATGGAGAATATGATTGCTTTAACGTTTTATGATTTAAAAACTCGATCCCGGTTGGGTTAAAAATTCAATTTCTTCTGCACTACTTTCCCGTCCTAACACGGCATTTCGATGAGGATAACGACCGAAGCGATCAATAATCACTTTATGTTTTAATTCAAAATCCACGCTTTCTTCGGGACCAAATTGTTTAAATAAAGGCACGGCCTGCTCGTGAATCACTTTGCTTTCACTGTGCATTAACGGCATCAGCATAAAATGACGTTCACGCACGGTCATCTTGCTAAATTCAGGCTGTTTGATGGCTTCTTGAGCCAGTGCGATAGCCATATTATCTTGGGCAAATGCCAACGGGCTATCACGATGTAAATTGCGTGAAAACTGGTCTAGCACAATAATTTCAGCCAATCGCCCCTGCACGGTTTCACGCCAATGGCTTAATTCCGATTGTACGGCTTGCTGCCACAACGCATAAAATTGTTCACGAATTTGGCGGTCAAATTCTTCACTTTTTGCAAACCAAAAAGGCTTTGTTTCCTCACTAAACCAAAAATCCAGTACAACTTGGTAAGACATTGCTTTCTCCTATCAATAAAAAACGGACATATTTTACACAAAAACGCCTTCATAAAGAATGGGCTAAAACAATACGCAAACGTTTTCGTTTTATGCCCTTTTCCTTTATAATGGCGCACAATTTTCATTTCTATTCACTCAAAGGGAATCCTTATGTTTCAAATTTTTCGTGGCTCACCTGCCCTTTCCGAATTCCGTATCCATGGTTTAATGCAAAAATTCCAGCAAAACGGGTTAGCTGTGCGGTCTGTCTATGCCGAGTATATCCATTTTGTGGAACTGAATAGCACACTTTCCGGCGAACAGGAAAGCAAACTAAAAGCCTTGCTCCATTACGGCCCAACCTTGGCAGAACACGAAGCAAAAGGGGAAACCTTTATTGTTATCCCACGTTTCGGTACGATTTCTTCTTGGTCATCTAAAGCGACTGATATCGCTCACAATTGTGGATTAAAAGAAGTGGCGAGAATTGAACGGGGGATTGCCTATTACTTTGCATTTAACCAACCTTTAGATGAAAAAACACAGTCAAAATTGACCGCACTTTTACACGATCGCATGATGGAAACCGTCGTGCGGGATGCCAAAGAGGCCGAAATGTTATTCCACCATCAAGCGCCAAAACCTTTTACCACGGTGGATATTTTAGGCGGTGGTCGAAAAGCCTTAGAAATCGCCAACATTGAGTTGGGGCTTGCTTTGGCAGAAGATGAAATCGATTATTTGGTGGACAATTTCACTAAACTTGGACGCAACCCGAACGATATCGAGCTTTATATGTTCGCTCAAGCGAATTCCGAGCATTGTCGCCACAAAATCTTTAATGCCGATTGGGTGATTGACGGTGAAAAACAAGAAAAATCCTTGTTTAAAATGATTAAAAATACCTTTGAGAAAACCCCGGATTTCGTGCTTTCCGCCTATAAAGATAATGCGGCAGTGATGGAAGGCTCTAAAGTGGGGCGTTTCTTTGCCGACCAAGACGGACAATATCGCTACCACAATGAAGATGCGCATATTTTAATGAAAGTGGAAACCCACAATCACCCAACAGCGATCTCCCCTTTCCCGGGGGCTGCAACCGGCTCCGGCGGGGAAATTCGTGATGAAGGCGCAACCGGTCGTGGAGCAAAACCCAAAGCGGGGTTAACCGGCTTTTCCGTGTCAAATTTGGTGATCCCAAACTTTGAACAACCTTGGGAAAATCCACTTTCCAAACCTAACCGCATTGCTTCAGCACTCGATATTATGATTGAAGGCCCGTTAGGGGGAGCGGCATTTAATAATGAATTTGGTCGCCCGGCATTACTTGGCTATTTCCGCACTTATGAAGGAAAAGTAAATAGCTTCAATGGAGAGGAAGTGCGGGGTTATCACAAGCCCATTATGCTGGCAGGCGGTATCGGCAATATTCGAGCCGAACATGTGCAAAAAGGCGAAATTCCTGTGGGCGCAAAACTTATCGTATTAGGCGGCCCGGCGATGAATATCGGCTTGGGTGGCGGTGCAGCTTCCTCAATGGATAGCGGTAAATCAAAGGAAAATTTAGATTTTGCTTCCGTTCAACGGGAAAACCCTGAAATGGAACGCCGCTGCCAAGAGGTGATCGACCGTTGCTGGCAACTCGGTGAAGAAAACCCCATTTTATTTATTCACGATGTGGGAGCAGGCGGTTTATCCAATGCCATGCCGGAATTGGTACACGATGGCGAGCGTGGCGGAAAATTCGATTTACGTTCCATTCTTTGTGATGAAAAAGGGATGTCCCCGCTTGAAATTTGGTGTAACGAATCACAGGAACGCTATGTGTTAGCCGTTGCGCCGGAAAAACTGGATTTATTTACCGCACTTTGCGAACGTGAACGTGCGCCTTTTGCGGTGATTGGTGAAGCCACGAGAGAACAACATTTAACCTTACACGATAGCCATTTCAACAATAATCCGATTGATTTACCAATGAATGTGCTACTCGGTAAAACACCGAAAATGACCCGAAATGTGCAATCAAGTGCGGTCGAAAATCCTCCCGTTTTGCAAGAGAATATTACGTTGAAAGAAGCCCTGCACCGAGTGTTACGTTTACCTGTAGTGGCAGAAAAAACCTTCCTCATTACCATTGGCGACCGCTCTGTCACCGGTATGGTGGCACGGGATCAAATGGTCGGCCCTTGGCAAATCCCGGTTTCCGATGTGGCAGTCACCACCGCAAGCCTTGATAGTTATCACGGTGAAGCTATGGCTATGGGGGAACGTGCCCCCACAGCTTTATTGGATTTCGGCGCATCCGCACGTTTAGCGGTGGCGGAATCCATCACTAACATTGCAGCGACTAACATCGGTGACATCAAACGCATTAAACTTTCCGCCAACTGGATGTCGGCGGCCGGCCACGGGGGAGAAGATGCCGGACTTTATGAAGCGGTGAAAGCCGTCGGTGAAGAACTTTGTCCGGCACTTGGTATCACGATTCCGGTGGGGAAAGATTCTATGTCGATGAAAACCAGCTGGGAGGAAAATGGTGAGAAGAAAACCGTCACCGCCCCACTTTCTTTAGTCATCAGTGCCTTTGCTCGAGTAGAAGATGTGCGTAAAACCGTCACACCACAACTGCGTACCGATAAAGGGGCTTCCCGCCTCTTGTTGATCGATTTGGGTGAAGGTAAAAATCGCCTTGGAGCGACCGCACTTGCTCAGGTTTATAAACAACTGGGTGATAAACCGGCAGATGTGGAAAATGCGAAAACATTGAAACAGTTTTTTGATGCCATGCAAACTTTGGTAGCAGAGCGTAAATTATTGGCTTACCACGACCGCTCTGACGGGGGCTTAATCGTCACCCTCGCAGAAATGGCCTTTGCCGGAAACTGCGGTATCGAAGTGGATATTTCCGCCCTAGGCGATAATGATCTTGCGGTATTATTTAACGAAGAACTGGGAGCGGTCATTCAAGTGGCAGAAAGCGAATTAAGCGCTGTGCGTGAAATTTTAAATGCCCACAATTTATTACCATTGACACACGAACTCGGGGCGGTAACCAGCGATGATCGTATCGAAATCGCACGAGGCAATAAAAAATTACTCTGTGAAAAACGTTCTGAATTGCGGGGTATTTGGGCGGAATTAACTCATCAAATGCAACGTTTGCGTGATAATCCGGAATGTGCCGACCAAGAGTTTGAAGCGAAAAAAGATCCGCAAAACAAAGGATTATCGGCCTTCCTAAGCTATGATCCGAATGAGGATATTGCCGCCCCTTATATTGCCAAAGGAGCAAAACCGAAAGTTGCGGTGCTTCGTGAACAAGGGGTCAATAGCCATGTGGAAATGGCGGCAGCCTTCGACCGTGCCGGTTTTGCCGCCATTGATGTTCACATGAGTGATTTAATGGCAGGACGTTACAATCTAAATGATTTCAATGCTATGGTCGCTTGTGGCGGTTTCTCTTATGGGGATGTCCTTGGGGCGGGTGGCGGCTGGGCAAAATCAATTTTGTTCAATCCGCAATTACGCGAACAATTCAGCCAATTCTTCGCTAATGAAAATACCCTATCTTTAGGGGTATGTAACGGTTGTCAGTTTATCTCCAACCTTGCGGAAATTATCCCGGGTGCAGAAAACTGGCCACGTTTTGTGCGTAATAAATCCGAACGTTTTGAAGCCCGCGTCGGCTTAGTGAAAATCAACGACACCCGCTCTTTGTGGTTCCAAGGTATGGCGGGTTCCCATATGCCGATTGCGGTTTCTCACGGTGAAGGACGGGTTGAATTCAAAACACCGGAAAATTTAACCGCACTTCAAACGCAAAATTTAATTGTGGCACAATATATTGATAACAACTTGAATGTCACCGAAACCTATCCGGCGAATCCAAACGGCTCTGCCTTAGGGATTACCGCCATTTCCAATGTGGACGGTCGAATTGCCGCAATGATGCCACACCCTGAACGGGTATTCCGAGCGGTGAGCAACTCGTGGTATCCGGAAGACTGGAGCGAAGATGGGGCGTGGATGCGGTTATTTAGAAATGCGAGAGTGGTATTAAAATAACCTAAAAATGAGGGGCTAATCTAGTAATTAGCCCCAATACACCTTTCTCCCAATAACATTTTTAAAATTTATGACAGTTATAAAAAACAATACATCTATCTTAATAAATCTATTGAATGTCTATTTAGTATTTTTAGTCATTGGTGTGTTAAATGATATCTTCACATTGAAACTCTTAAACAATTTTAAAGAGGGCATTTTTCCAGACTATGTGGACAATTTCGATAACTACACGGCTATTTTTAGCATTGTCTTTTTTATTCTCGTTATAGCGGTCTTGATTGTTGCCGGTGTGTGGCTTTATCGCTCACATAAACGCTTAAGGGATTGGGAAGTAAAGGATTTAAAATTCAGTGATGGAAGCTGTGTATGGTGGTATTTCATCCCATTTATGAATTTATTTAAGCCTTACCAAGCCATGAGAGAAACGTGGTTTGCCAGTCAGTCACCAATGAATTGGAAACTATCATCCTCTCCATTACTATTGAAAGTATGGTGGGGAAGTTGGATTATTTCTAATATTGTTAGTAATATCTACTCCAAGCTTTCTTTTCATGAGGAACAAAGCAATAGCCTCGATGGGTTGATGTTTTTAACCAACATTTCTATGGTTAGCGGTATCTTAGATATTTGTGCTACCATTCTTTTCTTGAAAGTTGTTAAAAAAGTCAATCAAATGCAGCTTGAATATTCATCTAATCTTGATTACCCACTCAAGGTATTTTCAAATAACTAACAATTCATTTAGTTAGAAAAAAACGCAGACAGTGCCCTGTTTATACTTTTCTCTTAGGAAAAAATGCGGTCAAAAATGACCGCACTTTTTGTCTTTTAGTATAAAACCCTTGCTCGAATTGTACCGTCAATCTCACGCAATTTAGCCAATAATGGCGCAGAATCTTCCGTTTCCACATCCACCACGACATAACCGATTTTCGGGTCGGTTTGTAAATATTGTGCGGCAATATTGATATTGGCTTCCATAAAAATTTGGTTGAGCTTATTCAAAATGCCCGGACGATTTTCGTGAATATGCAATAAACGCTTGGTGCCGGCGTGTTCCGGTAAAGACACTTCTGGGAAATTCACTGAAGATAATGTAGAGCCATTATCGGAATATTTCACAAATTTCCCTGCCACTTCAAAGCCAATATTTTCTTGCGCTTCTGCGGTAGAACCACCAATATGCGGGGTTAAAATTACATTATCAAATTCACGCAATGGTGAGACAAATTCTTCATTGATTGACGCCGGTTCAACCGGGAAGACATCAATTGCCGCTCCATTAATTTTCCCCTCTTTTAAGGCTTGAGCAAGCGCCTCAATGTCCACCACCGAACCCCGTGCCGCATTGATTAAAATAGAACCCGGTTTTAGCTGCGCAATACGCTCTGCGCTCATTAAATTACGGGTTGAAGGTAATTCCGGTACGTGTAAAGAGATCACATCACAGCTACCTAGTAAGTCTTCCAAGGTGGCAATCTGTTTGGCATTGCCAAGGGGCAATTTGTTTTCGATATCGTAGAAATACACATCCATACCTAAGGATTCCGCAATAATACTTAATTGAGAACCGATATGCCCATAACCGATAATCCCTAATTTTTTGCCCCGCACTTCGTGTGAGCCGGCTGCGGATTTATTCCATACCCCACGATGCACCTCCGCATTGGCTTGCGGCACATTGCGCATCAAAAGCAAAATTTCCCCTAACACTAATTCTGCGACAGAGCGTGTATTTGAAAATGGTGCATTAAATACCGGGATGCCTCGTGCTTTTGCTGCATTCAGATCAACCTGATTGGTGCCAATACAAAAACAGCCCACCGCAATGAGTTTTGGTGAGGCATCAATCATTTCCTCCGTTAAATGCGTGCGAGAACGCAGCCCGATAAAATGCGCATCTTTAATGGCGGCTTTTAACTCATCACCATCAAGGGCTTTTTTGTAATAATCAATATTGGTATAACCGGCAGCGTGCAAAGTATCTAATGCACTTTGATGCACGCCTTCCAGCAATACAAATTTGATTTTTGATTTGTCGAGTGACACTTTATTTGTCATGTTTGCCTTCCTTATTGTTATTTCTATAAATTATTCGATAATTTTTGCACCGTCAGGCGTACCGACAATCACCACATCGGCACTACGCAACGCAAAGATACCATTTGTCACCACACCGGCAACATTATTTAATTCTTTTTCCATTTCTACCGGATTTAAAATCGTAAAATTATGCACGTCTAAAATCACATTGCCATTATCCGTCACAATGCCTTCACGGTATTCCGGTGCACCGCCAAGTGCCGCTAGTTTTCTGCCCACTTGCGAGCGAGCCATAGGGATCACTTCCACCGGTAATGGGAAGGTTGACCCCAACACATCCACTTGCTTACTGCTATCTACGATACAAATAAATTTTTTTGCTAACGCTGCCACAATTTTTTCTCTCGTCAATGCGGCACCGCCCCCTTTAATCATCATTTTTTGTGGATTAATCTCATCCGCACCATCCACATAAATATCCAAGCCCGACACTTCATTGGCGCTAAACACGTCAATCCCTTGTTTACGCAGCAATTCTTCAGAGGCTTTTGATGCCGCCACAGCCCCTTTAATTTGATTTTTCATCGCCCCCAACGCTTCAATAAAGCAGTTCACGGTGGATCCACTACCCACGCCCACAATGGTATCCGCTTTGACATATTGTAAAGCGGCTTGAGCGGCAAGCCTTTTCATTTCTAATTGATCCATTTCTTTTCCTATTTTTAAGAAGTAAACGATTGCGTTACTTTAATACGCAAGAATTAAATAAACAAGTGCAAATTTTGATGAGTGATGATGAAAAAATAACATCACTTAATCTTCCGTTAAAAATAGTGCCAACAATTCGTTTAGAAATAATTTTCCGTGCTCGGTGATCTGCCAAGCCTTTTCGGTTTCTACGATATAATTTTGTTGAAGGGCAAAATCAATCTGATTTTTAACCGTATTGGGGGCTAACCCCGTATAAGCCTCAAATTCCCCTTTGGGTACAGCTTCCAATAAACGAAAACGATTCATAAAAAATTCAAAAGGGCGGTCAATTTCGGGGACGTTTTTTTCTTCGTAAAGATACTCCCCTCTCAAATAGCCTTTCGGGTGTTTAGTTTTGGAAAAACGGAGAATTTCCCCGTTAGGAAAAGTGAGTTTTCCGTGAGCACCACAGCCAATCGCCAAATAATCACCAAAACGCCAATAATTCACATTGTGCCGGCATTGAAAACCCGGTTTGGCATAAGCAGAAGTTTCATACTGTTGATAACCTGCGGCGGTGAGCAATTGATGCCCTTGCTCAAAAATAGCCCAAAGCGCCTCTTCATCGGGCAAGATTGGTGGACGGTAAGCAAACATTGTATTGGGTTCGATGGTAAGTTGATACCAAGAAAGATGAGGGGGCGCAAGTTCAATGGCTTGGCGTAAATCCGCTAAAGCCTCATCCAAGGTTTGATGAGGTAGCCCATGCATCAAATCCAAATTGAAACTTTGCAGCCCGGAAACTTTCGCCAAATTGACCGCACTTTTGGCTTCTTCTGCATTATGAATTCGCCCAAGACGCTGAAGTTTGTCATCGTTAAAACTTTGAATTCCCATAGAGATTCTCGTCACCCCCGCTGCCACATAGCCTTTAAAGCGTTCCGCTTCCACCGTACCGGGGTTGGCTTCCAAGGTAATCTCAATGTCCTTTTCGAAAGAAATCTGTTTTTTGATTTCACTCAATAAATACGCAATGCTTTCCGCATAAAACAAGCTCGGCGTGCCACCGCCAATGAAAATGGAATGTAATTGACGATCTTGAATTGATGGTTTAAAACGTGCTAAATCCGTTTTTAAATCTCGCAATAAATGATGAATATAATCCCTCTCGGGAATCTCACCTTTTTGTGCGTGGGAGTTAAAATCACAATAAGGGCATTTCTGCACACACCAAGGAATATGGATGTAGAGAGAAAGCGGAGGAAGTTTAAGCATGATAATTGATAGATTGGAAGATATGTTGTGGTATTTTATGCCATGATGAGAAATAACGAAAAGTAAAAATATCATCAGCGAATGATGACTGGGCAAAATAATGAAGGAGACAAAAATGAAATCCGCTCTTAATCTCTTTTCACTTTTTTGTGGTCAAGCGTTGAGCGGTAGTGTGATTTCTTTACTCACGCTCAGTTCCACTTCGGTGGGTAATGCTTTATCACCTCAAGATTTTCTAGTGTCTTTGCCAATTACAATGACTGTGCTGGGTTCTGCAATAACCGTCTATTTCGCATCTTTTTTAATGGCAAAATATGGCAGAAGAACGGCATTTATTGTGAGCGGATTCATTGGTATTGTCGGGGCATTATTGGCGATTTACGCCATTTATAACGCACAATTTTATCTATTTAGCCTTGCTGCTTTTATCTTGGGCAGTGCAACGGTGTTCAACCAATATTATCGTTTCGCTGCGGCGGAAGTGTTCAATAATGAAGGAAACAAAAAACGGGCAACCTCGTTGATTATCAGTGCGGGTATCATTGGTGGCGTATTAGGTCCTTTTTTAGCAGAGAAAGGCGCAAATTTATTGGCGGTAAAATATGTGGGAATTTTCTGGCTATGTTTGGCTGTTTTTGTGCTTTTAATTATCAGCCAACTTTTCCTTTCAATCAAAAATCCACCCGTTATTTACTCTCAAAATCAATCTATACCGAAAGGTATTTTCTTACAAAAGGAATTTAAAATCGGTACGGCGTGCAGTGCCTTCAGTTTTGCGATAATGGTGCTATTGATGAACGCCACGCCTTTGGCAATGCACCATCAACATTTTCAGCTTGAACAAATCAGTCCGGTGCTGCAATGGCATTTTGTGGCAATGTATAGCCCGGCGTTGCTATTGCCTTTTATGGTAAAAAAAGTCTCAAATCAATCTATTATCGGTTTAGGTTGTTTGTTGTTTATTATTGGTGGATTATGCGGTTTGTTTTTTCAGCAACATTGGGGATATTTCCTTGCATTGATGTTGATTGGTACAGGTTGGGGATTGATGTTTAGTGGCGGTACATTTTTACTTAATCAACTATCACCACAACATAAGCATAAATTACAAGGCATAAGTTCGCTTATCACTTATCTTGCCAATCTCACCGCCTCTTTTTCTGTGGGATTATTAATGACAATTACCCAGGGCTGGCAAATAGCGAATTTAAGTGCGGTCATTTTTATGAGTATTTTTAGCTTATGGCTCTTTTATCAATTCAAAAAAATGAAAACTTAAACACTAATTCAGCGATTGATTTTTAAGTTATCATACCGATAAAAAGGCTTGTTTTCACAAGCCTTAAAAAATATTCAATTTATTTTGTCACACTTAGTTCACTGAAAAATACGTCAATGAACCTGGGCCGATAGGTAAACCAAACACAAAAACCCAAAGGTAGAAAAGGGTGACCCAACCGATGATGAAAATAAATGAATAAGGGATCATCATCGCCATAAGTGTCCCTACCCCTGTATCTTTTTTATAACGCACGGCAACTGCCATAATTAAGCCGAAATAGCTCATCATTGGTGTAATAATATTCGTTGTTGAATCGCCAATGCGATAAGCCGCCTGAATCACTTCCGGTGCATACCCGACTAACATCAGCATTGGAACAAAAATAGGAGCGGTTAATGCCCATTGGGCGGAGGCGGAGGAAATCATCAAATTGATAAAAGCACAAACTAAGATGAAACCGACAAAAAGCATAGGACCGGTTAAGCCAAGTTCAATCAGTAAATTCGCCCCTTTTACCGCCACAATTGAACCTAAGTTCGTCCACTTAAAAAATGCCACAAACTGTGCCGCAAAGAAGACCAATACAATATACATTCCCATTGAAGCCATCCCTTGAGACATTGATTTGACAATATCTTGAGAAGAGTTCATTGAACCGGTCACTCGCCCATAGATGTAGCCGGGAATAGCAAAAAAGATAAAAATAAAAACCACAATGCCATGTAAGAAAGGTGAACCTGCAACAAGCCCTGTTTTAGGGTGACGCAAAATGCCGTTTTCAGGAACAATGGTCCAAGCAAGAAGTAAGGAAAAAATGACCATTGCGATTCCGGCCCACATTAAGCCCTTTTTCTCATTTGCGGTTAATTTTTCTACTTTATTGTTAAGAATCGTAGGATCATCCGCCTCTTGGGGATTATATTTTCCAAGCTGTGGTTCAACGATTTTTTCAGTGACTAAATAGCCCAAAATACTCACTAAAAATGTACTCACAAACATAAAATACCAGTTTGCCTCAGGACCAACCACATAATTAGGCTCAATTAAACGGGCTGCCTCTTGGGTAATGCCTGATAAAAGCGGATCCACGGTGCCTAATAGCAAGTTCGCACTATATCCCCCTGAAACACCGGCAAAGGCGGCGGCAATCCCTGCAAGCGGATGACGGCCAAGTGCGTGAAAAATCATAGCGGCAAGAGGAATTAAGACCACATAACCCAACTCTGCCGCTGTATTTGAAATCACCGCAGCAAATACAATGGTGAACGTCACCAATTTTTTCGGTGTCCCCACGACAAGTCCCCTCAAAGCAGCAGAAATCATTCCTGAAGATTCGGCAATGGATACCCCAAGCATTGCCACTAAAACCGTGCCAAGTGGTGCGAAACCGGTGAAATTTTTCACTAAACTACTCACCATATAAGCAATCCCTTCCTGGCTAAGTAGGCTTTTCACCACAATATCACCGGAATGATTAGGTCGTGGATCGACAACACTCACATCAAAATAATGCAAAATGGCTGAAAACACGATCAAAATAGCGCACATCAACATAAATAAAATCACAGGGTGTGGCAGTAAATTTCCGAGCCATTCCACCCCTTTTAAAAAATGCTGAATTCGACTGTTTTTTTGAGAAACGGTTGATGACATAGGCATATCCTTTTTTATTGGTTAAAGAGTAAATTTCATATTCGCATATTTTTTACTAAACCCCAAAAAAAATTTCCACTACTTAAACAATAACATTACATTTTTTTAACTTTTTGAGCGAATTGTCAAAAAATCAGAATTTAACGCAACAAAAAAGGCTTGTTTTCACAAGCCTTTAAAAAATATTGAATTAATTGACCGCTCTTGTGGTTTTCGTGGCGGCTTTACAACGTGGGGTTTTCGGTTTGGCTTCCACTTTGACGAATTCAATTCCTTCAGGTGGGTTTTCAAGTGCCAAGCCTAACACTTCATCAATGGTTTCTACCGAATGAATCGCAAGACTTTGTTTCACGTTATCCGGAATGTCTTCCAAATCTTTCACATTCTCTTTTGGAATTAATACGGTTTTTATACCGCCACGGTGTGCAGCCAAGAGTTTTTCTTTTAAACCGCCGATTGGCAAGACTTTACCACGCAAGCTGATCTCTCCTGTCATTGCCACATCCGCACGCACCGGGTTGCCCGTTAAACAAGATACCAGCGCCGTACACATGGCAATCCCTGCACTTGGGCCGTCTTTTGGTGTTGCACCATCCGGCACGTGAATATGAATATCACGTTTTTCGTGGAACTCAGGGTTAATACCAAGTCGATCTGCACGAGAACGTACCACCGTCATCGCTGCTTGGATGGATTCTTTCATCACATCCCCCAAAGAGCCGGTGAAGGTTAACTTACCTTTACCAACTACAGAGGCAGTTTCAATGGTAAGCAGATCACCGCCAACTTCTGTCCATGCCAGACCGGTGACTTCGCCTATGCGATTTTGCGTATCCGCTTTGCCGAATTCAAAACGTTTCACGCCAAGATAATCGTGAAGATTCTCACTATTCACCGTGATAGATTTCAGCTTAGGATTCACCAATAAATTTTTCACCGCTTTGCGACAAATTTTGGAAATTTCCCGTTCCAAATTACGCACACCGGCCTCTCGGGTGTAATAGCGGATAATGTCTAAAATCGCACTTTCTTCTACCACTAATTCCCCTTTCTTCAAACCGTTACGCTCAATTTGTTTTTGTAACAAATGACGTATGGCGATATTGAGTTTTTCATCTTCCGTATAACCGGAAAGGCGAATCACTTCCATACGGTCAAGCAACGGCCCTGGAATATTCATGGAATTTGAGGTGGCTACAAACATCACATCGGAAAGATCATAATCCACTTCTAAATAATGATCGTTAAACGTGGTGTTTTGTTCCGGATCAAGCACTTCTAATAAGGCAGAAGCTGGATCGCCACGCATATCCGATGCCATTTTATCGATCTCATCAAGTAAGAATAACGGGTTTTTTACCCCAACTTTTGCCATTTTTTGAATGAGTTTGCCCGGTAATGCACCAATGTAGGTTTTGCGATGTCCACGAATTTCCGCCTCATCACGCACGCCACCTAATGCCATACGTACATACTTCCGCCCTGTTGCATTAGCAATCGACTGACCAAGCGAGGTTTTCCCTACCCCCGGTGGTCCAACCAAGCAAAGAATCGGCCCCTTAATTTTATTAAGACGTGCTTGCACTGCAAGATATTCCAAAATGCGTTCTTTTACCCGCTCCAAACCATAGTGATCCGCATCCAGCACTTGTTGAGCCTTGGTAATATCTTTTTTCACTTTCGTGCGTTGATGCCACGGCACTTGAATCATCCATTCAATGTAGCTACGCACCACGGTGGCCTCTGCGGACATGGCTGACATCATTTTGAGTTTTTGTAGTTCGCTTTCCACTTTCTCACGCACTTCAGCCGGCATTCCCGCCGCTTCCACTTTTTGACGAAGTTGTTCCACTTCATCAATGGTATCTTCATTTTCGCCATCGTCCATTTCTTTTCGAATGGCTTTAATTTGCTCGTTCAGATAATAGTTACGCTGGCTTTTTTCCATCTGTTTTTTCACACGGCTACGAATGCGTTTTTCCACCTGGAGAATATCCGCCTCCGATTCCATCATACCAAGCAAATATTCCAAACGCGCTTGCACATCAGCCAATTCCAACACACTTTGTTTATGACGAACGCTTACCGGCAAATGTGCTGCCATGGTATCTGCCAAGCGATCGGCCTCATCAATCCGTTGTAGGGCGCCTAGCACATCAGCCGGTACTTTTTTATTCAACGCTAGGTAATTTTCAAACTCGGACAAGACGGCATTTTTGACAATCTCTAATTCTTTTTTATCACCTCGGACAGTATCAATCGGGGTGATTTCTGCAGAGAAAAATTGTTCCCCTTCTTCTAGATGATTGATTTTTGCCCGTTGCTGCCCCTCGACAAGCACTTTTACTGTGCCGTCAGGCAATTTTAAAAGCTGGATAATATTGGCAATCGTGCCCACATCAAACACATCATCAATCGCCGGTTCTTCTAAATCCGCTTGTTTTTGTGAAACCAAAAGAAGCTGTTTATTTTCATTCATCGCTTCTTCAAGGGCATTAATGGATTTTGCACGCCCCACAAAAAGCGGCATCACCATATAAGGGAAAACCACGACATCACGTAATGGCAATACGGGCATCGTGCGTTGTGTTCTTTTGGCGTTCATATCTTCTCTCTAATTCTATTTCGACAATTTGGGGTAATATGGGGGTGGGTTTAGTGAATTCAAGGGAATAGGATTAATTAGAAATAAAATGCCGCCGTTTTGATCTCCATCCCCAAAATGAGTAAAATCCGTCAGTGCTATCGCCCCCTATTTATTCGCTGCACAGGTCTTCACCAAAGGTTTTACTTTAGCGATGCTCAATGTAAACAAAAAGTGCGGTAAATTTCACCGCACTTCTATAGCTATAGCATTAATTATCTTATTTTCTCGCAAGAGGGGGAACAAACATTAAACCTAAATCCCAAGGTTGTTCAATCCAAGTATTTTGTGGAATGTCAATGACATAATCATCCACTAATTCTGCACCTGCCGGTTTAGCGAAAACAGTGACAAATTTTGCATTGGGATACATTTCACGAATGGCACGAGCCGTGTTGCCGGTGTCCACTAAATCGTCCACCACAATAAATCCCTCTCCACCATTTGGCACTTCCGCAGCGTGTAACACTTGCAGCTCACCTTGATTTTTATGATCGTGATAGCTGGCGATACAAACAGTTTCTACGTGGCGAATGCTCAATTCACGAGCTAATACTGCTGCCGGAAATAAACCGCCGCGGCTCACCGCAATAATCCCCTTCCATTGGGAAGCGGGAAGTAAACGTTCTGATAATTTGCGGGCATGCATTTGGAACATATCCCAAGTCACCACATATTTTTCGCTCATAATTGCACCTTAATATCAATAAAAATGGCGTAAGGATAACCTGAAACAAGGTTTTATGCTATTATTTCGTGAAATTTTTCGTGAAAAGGAGCGAATATGTCTGAAATTACTCAATTACAACCCCAATTATTATGGAAATGGTTTGATCAAATTTGTGCAATCCCTCACCCTTCCCATCATGAGGATGAACTGGCAAATTTCATTGTCAATTGGGCGAAAGAAAAACAATTTTTTGTGGAGCGTGATAACGCCGGCAATGTGTTGATTCGTAAACCGGCAACTGCGGGTATGGAAAACCGCACTCCGGTAGCATTGCAAGCCCATTTGGATATGGTACCGCAAGCCAATGAGGGCAATCCCCACGATTTCACCCAAGATCCGATTCGCCCTTATATTGACGGCGATTGGGTAAAAGCACAAGGCACCACATTAGGGGCGGACAACGGAATTGGATTAGCTTCCGCCCTTGCCGTGTTGGAAAGCGATGATGTGGCACATCCGCCTCTTGAAGTGTTGCTTACTATGACGGAAGAAACCGGTATGGACGGTGCATTAAATCTTCGCCGTAACTGGTTGCAATCAGACATTCTCATTAATACCGATACGGAAGAAATCGGCGAAATTTACATTGGTTGCGCCGGTGGCATTAATGCTAATTTGGAACTACCGATAGAACGAGAAAACAACGCTTTCGAACATTGCGTTCAGCTCACCTTAAAAGGTTTGCGTGGCGGACATTCCGGTTGCGATATTCACACCGGCAGAGCCAACGCCATTAAAGTGTTAGCTCGTGTATTAGCAAAACTGGCTCAAAACCAACCGCACTTTGCTTTAGCTGAAATTCGTGGTGGTTCTATTCGAAACGCCATCCCTCGTGAAGCGGCAGCGGTGCTGGCGTTCAATGGTGATCTTAATGCCCTTGAAAGTGCGGTCAAAAATCTGGAGGTTTTACTCAAAGAAGAATTAGCCATTGCCGAGCCAAACTTAACCCTCTTTGTTGAACCGATAAATAAAGCTGAAACAGTATTCACTCAACAAAGCACAAAAACCGTGATTCACTTGCTCAATGCCTTACCAAACGGCGTGATTCGCAACAGTGATGTGATTAAAAATGTGGTGGAAAGCTCGCTCAGTATCGGCGTATTAAAAACTGAGGGCGACAAAGTAAAAGGCACGATTTTAGTCCGTTCATTGATTGAAAGCGGTAAGGCTTATGTGACCGAGCTATTAAGTTCCGTTGCCACTTTAGCCGGTGCAAAAACCGAATTCTCCGCCCCTTACCCGGGTTGGAAACCGGTGAACGACTCCGCCATTCTCAACCTAACAAAAAAACATTATGCCGAAGTATTAGGCAAAGCCCCCGAAATCAAAGTGATCCACGCCGGTCTTGAATGCGGCTTACTCAAAGAGCATTATCCGCATATTAATATGGTGTCTTTAGGCCCGACCATCCGCAACGCCCACTCACCGGATGAAAAAGTACAAATCTCAGCGGTGCAGACATATTGGGAGGTGTTGGTGAGCGTGTTGGGGGGGATCTCAATCAAATAATGAAAGTAAAAAACGGTTGTCATATCACAACCGTTTTTCTTTACTTCACCCAAAACTCCCTTTTCACCCACTTCCACAAGGTCATCAACACAAGTAATCCAATCATCAAATTTGCAAAGATAAAGGCAAATATGGCAATGGCGGATAGCACTTGGTTGTGGTAAAAAACAACCGCACTATTTGCCATGGAGGCTAAGCCGAATGAGAAAGCCCATAAACCGATGTTTAAGCCTTTTTCAATAATCCAAGGGAAAATTCTCAATAAAAAAAACATCTGCAAGAAGCCATAGCCCCATAGGATTTTGGCGAAAGTATCGATTTCCCCTTGATTAACGGCAAGATAAGCGGATGTGCCAACAAATGCGGGAGCAAGAATAATCCCCATGGTGGCTCGGAAAGGCGGTTCTAAGGAAGAAATGCGTAGATGTTGGAGCAATACGGGTTCAAACATTATCCAAGAAATGAAACCGGCACCCAAAAATAAATAGCCAAGATCATAATACCCCAGTAAAGCCAGTGAACTTGCACTGGTGAAATTGGCGGCGACAGCGGGTAAATAAAAGGGGGGGCGTGTTGATTTTTGCTCAAAAATCCCCCCTTTCCAGAGTTCACTTATCCTAAAAGAAGAAAACAGTAATTGCCCGATGGTTCCAAGCCAAATCATCACTTCCGCTATCACAGGATTCCAACGATAGACAATATCACCAACTAACATTGTGGTAATAGGAATCAACGCAAGAAAAGAAAAGCGAACAGGGCAACGATACTCTTCCTTCACTTCGTGAAAATAATCACGCAATTTATACCCATACATAGCAATAAAGGCTAACCAAACGATCATTGCCGTAATGCCGATCACATCACTCATCATTTGCCCCCAAGGGAAGAAGTCCGCCAAATGCCACCACGCCAAAGACAGCGCAGCCAAACCAAGGGGAATACCGAAATAGCCGGTGGGTAAAGGGAAAGGTTTTATTGTTTTCATTAAAATGCTCCTCACTGCGAAAACGTGAGAAAAGTTTAACATAAGATAAAAAAATAGAACTATTCTAAAAAGTTCTAAACTATTCCTAAAAAATCCTAAAATTTCGGTATTATGCAGCAG
>NZ_MLHJ01000087.1 GCF_001998965.1 Rodentibacter rarus | reverse complement strand
TTTGGAAGATCATTGACATTGCGGATCGATTCCTTTTGCCAATAGTGCGCGATATTCATCACGGTAACTACGAGCTTCAGCGATAGTAACTATAGGATAGCTGCCAAGGCTAAACTTTGTTCTTTTTTTGGTTGTAGGGTGGTAGTAGTTAAACTGCCATGTTTTAGAGCCGCTAGGCGTGATGAGAAGAAATAACCCATTGCCATCTGTAAGAGTGTAGGGTTTATCTTGAGGTTTGGCATTATCTACTGCTTTATTGTTAAGAGGTTTTGCAAAGCGCGCCATATCTGGGTTTATCCTATTTTTAGTAACTACGAGATAGGGCGGATCATATCATAGTTACTATCGTAGTTACTAAAAACGGCGGTCAAAAACGATTTAATACGAAAAGTTACGATAAGAGAAAGTGCGGAAAAGCCTTGTAAACACTGGATAAAACAAAGCCCCGCGTTAAGTTCCGCAGGGCTGTGAAAGGGGTATATGGTGCGACTAGCTGGACTCGAACCAGTGACCCCCACCATGTCAAGGTGGTGCTCTAACCAACTGAGCTATAGTCGCGTTGAATGCGGTGGATGATAAACAGTTTTTTTTATTAAGACAAGAAATTTCTTTTATGTTTGTTACAGATGCTAAAAAAATGAGCAAAAAAATGGGGAAAAGGGGAAAAACTCTTTTTTGATTTTGCGTTTTTTTAAGCGTATAATGCGCGCCGGTTTATTTCGCTCAAAAGGTTTGAGCGAGTTGGTTTTGTTTTTAAGTGTAAATTTGACGGAGCAGAATAATGTCTAGAAGACTAAGAAGAACGAAGATTGTATGTACTATGGGGCCAGCAACTGACCGCGATAACAATCTTGAAAAAATCATCGTAGCAGGTGCAAATGTAGTTCGTATGAATTTCTCACACGGTACACCGGAAGATCATATTGAGCGTGCTGAACGTGTTCGTTCTATTGCGAAAAAATTAGGGAAGACTGTGGCGATTTTAGGTGATTTACAAGGGCCTAAAATTCGTGTTTCTACTTTCAAAGATGGCAAAATTTTCTTAAATGTCGGGGATAAATTTGTTCTTGATGCGGAATTACCAAAGGGTGAAGGTAATCAAGAGTCCGTTGGTTTAGATTATAAAACCTTGCCACAAGATGTGGTACCGGGTGATATTCTTCTATTAGATGATGGTCGTGTTCAATTAAAAGTGTTATCTACAGAAGGGGCGAAAGTCTTTACTGAGGTAACGGTTGGCGGCCCGTTATCAAATAATAAGGGGATCAATAAATTAGGCGGTGGCTTGTCGGCCGATGCTTTAACCGAAAAAGATAAAGCGGATATCATTACAGCGGCTCGCATTGGGGTTGATTTCTTAGCGGTATCTTTCCCACGTTCAAGCGCCGACTTAAACTATGCTCGTGAACTGGCGCAACAAGCGGGGTTAAATGCGAAAATTGTAGCGAAAGTTGAACGTGCAGAGACAGTGGTTGATGATGCTGCGATGGATGACATTATTTTAGCTTCCGATGTGATTATGGTGGCTCGTGGTGATTTAGGGGTTGAAATTGGTGATCCTGAATTAGTGGGTGTTCAGAAAAAATTAATTCGCCGTTCACGCCAATTAAACCGTGCGGTGATCACAGCGACACAAATGATGGAATCAATGATTAGTAATCCAATGCCAACTCGTGCGGAAGTGATGGACGTAGCGAATGCGGTGTTAGACGGTACTGATGCGGTGATGCTTTCTGCTGAAACGGCTGCAGGTCAATATCCGGCAGAAACCGTGGCAGCAATGGCGCGTGTTTGTTTAGGGGCAGAAAAAATGCCTAGCGTGAACGTATCTCGTCACCGTATGGATAAAGAATTCGATAGTATTGAAGAAGCGGTGGCAATGTCGGCTATGTATTCGGCAAACCATATGAAAGGGGTTGCGGCAATTGTGAGTTTGACCCATTCAGGACGTACCGCATTGTTAATGTCTCGAATTAGCTCCGGATTACCGATTTTTGCTTTATCTCGTAACCAAGAAACATTAAATCTTTGTGCCTTATATCGTGGTGTAACGCCTGTGTTTAGCGATACGGAGTCTCGTAGTGCAAACGGGGCACAAGCGGCGATTGCGTTACTTAAAGAAAAAGGCTATTTGAATTCCGGTGATTTGGTGTTACTCACTCAAGGTGATGAAACCATCAAACATACTAATGTATGCCGTACCTTGATCGTTGAGTAATCAGCAAATTTGCTAAAAAGAGCGGTGGATTTTTCCACCGTTTTTTTTATTTTTTACAAGGAGAAATAAAAAATAATCAGACAAAAATTTCATTGAAAATTCTTCATCAATCACTAAAGTGATTTATTCACCTCTTAGGCACTGTTAGCAAAGCCAACACTCAAAAACTTTGTTTTTGTGACCGCACTTTTTTCTTAAATCTCCCCGTCATTTGCGGTATCATAGCCACTAATTTTGTTATACCTCAACATATCTATGGCATCTCAACCACAAATTAAATCATCCGATAAAAAAACCGCCCAAGTGAGTATTCCTCCTCATTCTCTTGAAGCCGAGCAAGCCGTATTAGGCGGAATTATGTTAAGCAATCAACATTGGGATGGTATTGCCGAACGGGTGATTGCCGATGATTTTTATACCTTTGCGCACCGTATGATTTTCCAAACTATGGAAGAATTAATACGGAGCCAATCACCGATTGATCTTATTACCCTCGATCAGGCATTAAAAAATAAGGGGATAAGTGAGGAAGTCGGTGGTTTTGCTTATCTTGCCGAGTTATCAAACAATACGCCTAATGCGATTAATATTTTGGCTTATGCGGATATTGTGCGTGAAAAAGCCATTTTGCGTGAGCTGATCGCTGTAGGTAACCGTATTGCTGAAAACAGTTATTCCCCCAAAGGGCAAGATATTAAGCTGATTTTAGATGAAGCAGAACGTGAGGTATTTGCGATTGCGGAAAAGCGGAGTACTGACAGTGAAGGACCGAAAAATGTTATTCAAGTGTTGGATGATACGATTAAGCGCATTGATATTCTAAGTAAATTAGACAATCATTCCGGTGTAACAGGGGTGACAACGGGATTTACGGATCTTGATAAAAAAACAGCTGGTCTTCAACCTTCAGATTTAATTATTGTCGCCGCCCGTCCTTCTATGGGGAAAACCACCTTTGCGATGAATCTCTGTGAGAATGCTGCAATGGCAAGTGAAAAACCGGTGTTAGTGTTTAGCTTAGAGATGCCCGCTGAACAAATTATGATGCGTATGATTGCCTCACTGGCTCGAGTGGATCAAACCAAAATTCGGACGGGGCAAGATTTGGATGAAATTGAATGGAATAAAATCAGCAGTGTATTTGGGATGTTTAAACAAAAGAATAATCTTTACATTGATGATTCATCGGGTTTAACCCCAACGGAATTGCGATCTCGGGCACGCCGTGTTTATCGTGAAAATGGGGGGCTTAGCCTGATTATGGTGGATTACTTGCAGCTTATGCGGGCTCCGGCTTTTTCTGATAATCGTACTTTAGAGATTGCTGAAATTTCACGTTCTTTAAAAGCACTAGCTAAAGAGTTAGAAGTGCCGGTTATTGCTCTTTCTCAGTTAAACCGTACCCTTGAGCAACGTGCAGACAAACGTCCTGTTAACTCGGATTTGCGTGAATCCGGCTCTATTGAGCAAGATGCCGATTTGATTATGTTTATTTATCGTGATGAGGTCTATAACGATAACTCGGAGGATAAAGGGGTGGCAGAAATTATTATCGGTAAACAACGTAACGGTCCGATTGGACGAGTACGATTAAAATTTAACGGACAGTTCTCCCGCTTTGATAATCTTGCTGAACAACGTGAGTATTATGACAATTATTAAGGATAAATAATGAACGTAAAACCGGCAACGGCAAAGATTAGTTCTCGAGCCTTAAAACAAAATTTAGCCATCATTAAACAAAAAGCCCCACAGAGCAAAATTATCGCTGTAGTAAAAGCCAATGCCTATGGGCATGGTGTGGTTTTTGTGGCATCGACACTCGAACAAACGGTCGATTGTTTTGGCGTTGCCCGCCTGGAAGAAGCCCTTGCTTTGCGCTCACACGGCATCACAAAGCCAATTTTATTACTTGAGGGTTTTTTTGATGAAAAAGATTTACCGATCCTTGCGGTGAATAATATTGAAACCGTTGTACATAATCATGAACAACTAGAGGCATTAAAACGTGCCAGCGTCCCCAGCCCGATTAGAGTATGGCTTAAAATTGATACCGGTATGCACCGCTTGGGGGTCGCTTTGGAAGAGGTGGATGAATTTTATCAGGCATTGAAAAAACTCCCCCAAATTCAACCGCACTTAGGCTTCGTGAGCCATTTTAGCCGTGCCGATGAACTTGGATCTGACTATACTCTACGTCAAATTAAGCGTTTCCTTTCTGCTACTCAAAATAAAATTGGTGAGCGGAGTATTGCCGCTTCAGGCGGTATTTTATTTTGGCCCGCCTCACATTTAGATTGGATTCGTCCCGGTATTATTATGTATGGTATTTCACCGACGGATACCGTAGGAAAAGAATTTGGTTTAACGCCTGTTATGAATCTGACCTCTTCCCTTATTGCCGTACGCCATCATAAAAAAGGCGAACCGGTGGGTTATGGGGGAATTTGGACAAGCCCATATGATACGAAAATTGGCGTGGTTGCGATTGGTTATGGCGATGGTTATCCCCGTGATGTGCCAAAGGGAACCCCGGTTTACTTAAACGGGCGTATCGTACCGATTGTTGGGCGGGTATCAATGGATATGCTGACTGTCGATTTAGGGGCAGATAGCCAAGATCAAGTGGGCGATGAAGTGATTTTATGGGGAAAAGAATTACCGATTGAAACGGTTGCCCAATTTACCGGCATTTTAAGTTATGAACTGATAACAAAACTCACGCCACGTGTTATCACTGAATACGTGGACTAATTTCAAATTAATAAATAACAGAAGGAAATACTATGAAAAATATTAATCCAACCCATACTCAGGCGTGGAAAGCGTTAGAAACGCATCAAACCGAATTGGCAAATGTGACCATTCAAGATCTATTCCAACAAGAACCGGATCGTTTTAAGGCGTACTCCTTAATCTTTAAGGAGCAAATCTTAGTCGATTTCTCAAAAAATAATATTACTCAACAAACCCTTTCATTACTTCGCCAACTGGCGCAAGAATGTTCGCTAGATAGTGCAAAAGAGGCGATGTTTAGCGGCGAAAAAATTAACCGTACCGAAAATCGTGCCGTATTACATACCGCCTTGCGTCATCGAGGCAATTCTCCGGTGATCGTTGATGGAAAAGATGTGATGCCGGAAGTGAATGCGGTTTTGGCAAAAATGAAAGCATTTTGTCAGCGTGTCATTTCCGGGGAATGGAAAGGTTATACCGGAAAAACCATCACCGATGTCGTGAATATCGGGATTGGCGGATCGGATTTAGGCCCTTATATGGTGACCGAAGCCCTACGTCCTTATAAAAATCATCTCACTATGCACTTTGTTTCCAATGTGGATGGCACGCATATTGCCGAAACCTTGAAGAAAGTTAATCCGGAAACCACGCTTTTCTTGGTGGCTTCTAAAACCTTCACCACACAAGAAACCATGACAAATGCCGAAAGTGCCCGTGATTGGTTGTTATCTGCTGCCAAAGATAAAAGTGCGGTGGCAAAACATTTTGCTGCACTTTCCACTAATAGCAAAGCGGTGGCAGAATTTGGCATTGATACGGATAATATGTTTGAGTTTTGGGATTGGGTTGGGGGACGTTATTCTCTATGGTCTGCCATTGGGTTGTCTATTGCCCTTTCCATTGGTTTTGAAAATTTTGAGCAATTATTGACGGGGGCTTATGAAATGGATCAACATTTCCGCACCGCCCCGATTGAACAAAATATCCCGACTACATTAGCCCTTGTGGGATTGTGGAATACTAATTTCTTAGGGGCACAAACGGAAGCCATTTTGCCTTATGACCAATATTTACACCGCTTTGCCGCTTATTTCCAACAAGGCAATATGGAATCAAACGGTAAATATGTGGATCGCAATGGCAATGTTATTGACAACTATCAAACCGGCCCAATCATTTGGGGGGAACCGGGTACAAATGGTCAACACGCGTTCTATCAATTAATTCACCAAGGTACAACCTTAATTCCTTGTGATTTTATTGCTCCTGCACAAAGCCATAACCCGTTAGCGGATCATCATAACAAATTGTTGTCTAACTTCTTTGCGCAAACAGAAGCACTTGCCTTCGGTAAAACCAAAGAAGAAGTGGAAGCCGAATTTGTGAAAGCGGGTAAATCCTTAGATGAGGTAAAAGATATCGTTCCATTTAAAGTGTTTACCGGTAACAAACCGACCAATTCGATTTTGCTGCAAAAAATCACGCCATTCACATTAGGCGCACTGATTGCTATGTACGAACACAAAATCTTTGTTCAAGGCGTGATTTTTAATATTTTCAGCTTTGACCAATGGGGCGTAGAGTTGGGTAAACAGTTGGCTAACCGCATCCTGCCGGAATTAGCGGGCAGCGAAAATATATCAAGTCACGATAGCTCCACAAATGGATTGATTAATCAATTCAAAGTATGGAGATAAATTTGTGTGAAAAGTGCGGTCGATTTTGACCGCATTTTTTCTTCCGACTATTGTCATTCCCAATGCTGGATTACTTTTTGCTTGAGATGTCTTTTGTGATCTTTTCAATATATTGAAAACATCCGTGTGTTCTAAATAAAAGGGTGATTTTTTAGTGCGTTGGTATTATCATTAAGCCCATTTTCAAATAATAGAAATTAATCAGAGGAAAGTTATGCAACATCTGAAAGATCTTGTAGAGAAAGCAAAATTGGCGATCGATACGATCGAGAATAAAAGTTTATCGGCATTAGATGAAATTCGTGTCGAATATTTTGGTAAAAAAGGTCATTTTACTCAATTAATGCAAGAACTTCGCAATGTTGCGGCAGAAGAGCGTCCGACAATCGGGGCTAAAATTAATGAGGCAAAGCAGACTGCTCTTGATTTTTTAAATGCTAAAAAATCAGAATGGGAGCAAGCAGAGCTCAATGCAAAATTGGAAAAAGAGCGGGTCGATGTCACTTTAGCGGGGAGAAAAGTTGAAAAAGGGGGATTACACCCTGTTACAATTACCATTAATCGTGTTACCCAGTTCTTTTCCGAACTCGGTTTCTCCGTGGAAAACGGGCCGGAAATCGAAAGTGATTACTATAATTTTGATGCGTTAAATATTCCAAAACATCATCCGGCAAGAGCAGACCACGATACATTCTGGTTTAATCCTGAATTGTTGCTTCGTACTCAAACATCCGGTGTTCAAATTAGAACGATGGAAAAAATGCAGCCGCCTATTCGCATTATGGCGCCGGGGCGTGTTTATCGTAATGATTACGATCAAACCCACACCCCAATGTTCCATCAAATCGAATTACTTTATGTGGATAAAAAAGCCAATTTTACGGAATTGAAAGGCTTATTACATGATTTCTTACGATCATTCTTTGAAGAAGATTTGCAAGTTCGTTTTCGTCCGTCTTACTTCCCATTTACCGAGCCTTCCGCTGAAGTGGATGTGATGGGGAAAAACGGTAAATGGCTTGAAGTATTAGGCTGTGGAATGGTTCATCCAAATGTGTTACGCAATGTTGGCATTGATCCCAATGAATATTCCGGTTTTGCGGTAGGAATGGGGGTTGAGCGTTTAACGATGTTACGCTACAACGTCACAGATCTACGTTCCTTCTTTGAAAACGATTTACGTTTTTTAAAACAATTCAAATAATGATATTTAAATAGCAATAAGACAACGAATTTTTAAAGGATAAGCATAATGAAATTTAGTGAACAGTGGGTAAGAGAATGGGTTAATCCAAGCATTTCAACAGAACAGTTAAGTGAACAAATCACCATGCTTGGATTAGAGGTCGATGGTGTAGAAAATGTCGCCGGTAATTTCACCGGTGTTGTGGTTGGCGAAGTCGTGGAATGCGCTCAACACCCTGATGCCGATAAATTACGCGTAACAAAAGTCAATGTGGGCGGTGAACGATTATTAGATATTGTTTGCGGCGCACCAAACTGTCGCCAAGGATTGAAAGTGGCTTGTGCCGTAGAAGGGGCAGTATTACCGGGTAATTTTAAAATTAAGAAAACCAAATTACGGGGTCAGCCCTCTGAAGGAATGCTTTGTTCATTCTCTGAATTAGGCATTGATGTTGAAGCCGAAGGAATTATTGAATTACCGTCTGATGCATCGATTGGTGAAAATTTACGGGATTACTTAAATTTAGATGATAAAACCATTGAAATCAGTTTAACGCCAAATCGTGCCGATTGCTTAAGTATTGCCGGCATTGCCCGTGAAATCGGTGTGGTGAATAAACTTTCACTAAATCAACCGCACTTTGATGCGGTACCGGCAGCGATTTCGGATCGGGTTGAGATTGATATAAAAGCACAAGAAGCCTGCCCTCGTTACCTATTACGTCTGGTGAAAAATGTTAATGTCAATGCCACCTCGCCAATTTGGTTACAAGAAAAACTGCGCCGTTGTGGTATTCGTTCTATTGATCCTGTTGTCGATATTACGAATTATATTTTGCTGGAGTTGGGTCAACCAATGCATGCCTTTGATGCAGACAAAGTGAAACCACCGGTACAAGTGCGTTTTGCAAAAGAGGGAGAAGAACTGGTTTTACTTGACGGGAATACTGCAAAATTACAATCCAACACCTTACTTATCGCTGATCAAAATGGTCCACTTGCGATGGCGGGTATCTTTGGCGGACAAGCAAGTGGTGTAACCAGTGAAACCCAATCAGTCATTTTAGAAGCGGCTTTCTTTGCACCGTTAGCCATTGCCGGTCGAGCAAGACAATATGGTTTACACACCGATGCTTCACATCGCTTTGAGCGTGGTGTTGATTTTCAATTAGCCCGTCATGCAATGGAACGGGCAACGGCATTATTGCTTGAAATTTGTGGGGGAGAGGCTGGAGAAATTAGTGAAGCCGTGAGCGAAGCCGATTTACCGAAATTAAAGACCATTCAACTTCGCCGTGAAAAATTAGATGCTTTACTTGGACATCATATTGACACGGAAACGGTGACCGATATTTTCAATCGTCTTGGTTTTGATGTGCAGTATGCCAATGAGGTTTGGACGGTAACACCGACCAGTTGGCGTTTTGATATTGAAATTGAAGAAGATTTGATTGAAGAAGTGGCGCGTATCTACGGTTATAACAGTATTCCAAATCATTCGCCATTAGCCCATTTACGAATGCGTGAACATAAAGAAGCGGATTTAGATTTAGCACGCATTAAAACCGCACTTGTAGATGCCGACTATCAAGAAGCCATCACTTATAGCTTTGTTGATCCGAAAATTCAAGGATTGCTCCATCCTCAGCAAGAAGCCCTTATCTTACCTAATCCCATTTCGACTGAAATGTCAGCGATGCGGGTTTCATTGTTAAGCGGATTATTAGGCGCAGTACTATATAACCAAAACCGCCAACAAAATCGGGTTCGTTTATTTGAAACAGGATTACGCTTTATTCCTGATGCGAAAGCTGAATTTGGTGTTCGTCAAGAATTTGTATTAAGTGCCGTCATAAGCGGTTCTGCCAAAAATGAAAGTTGGAACACGAAAGCGGAAGCCGTTGATTTCTTTGATTTAAAAGGGGATTTAGAAAGTCTGCTTTCTTTAACCGGCGTGGCAGACAAAGTGCGTTTTGTGGCAAAAACCTTTGATGCGTTACACCCGGGACAATCTGCTGCAATTGAATTAGACGGAAAAGAAATTGGATTTATTGGCACACTTCACCCATCGATCTCTCAAAAGCTGGGGCTAAATGGAAAAGTGGTTGTATTTGAAATTTTATGGAATGCCATCGCCAATCGTCAGGTTGTTCAAGCAAAAGAGATTTCAAAATTCCCTGCTAATCGCCGTGATTTAGCCTTGGTGGTTTCCGATGACATTGCCGCAGGCGAGGTGATTGAAGCCTGCAAACAAGCGGGGGGAGAAAAACTCACTCAAGTAAATTTATTTGACGTGTATAAAGGTATCGGTGTGCCAAGTGGTGCAAAAAGTCTTGCTATTAGCCTAATCATCCAAGACAATGAAAAAACCTTGGCAGATGATGATATCAATAAAGTGATCTCTGCGGTACTGGATGAGGTTAAACAACGTTTTAATGCTGAATTAAGGGAGTAAACTTATGACATTGACAAAGATTAATATTACCGAATTTTTGATTGAAAAATATCGATTACAAAAGTTAGAAGCTAAGAGTTTAGTGGATAATTTCTTTGAAGAAATTCGTCTCTCTCTTGAATCGGGCAATGATGTCAAACTATCCGGGTTTGGTAATTTCGAGTTGCGGGATAAAGCTCCCCGTCCTGGGCGTAATCCGAAAACAGGGGAGAGTATCCCTGTTTCAGCTCGCCGTGTTGTAGCATTTAAACCGGGGCAAAAATTGCGCATAAGGGTAGAAAAAGCTAAGCTGAATCCGTAATTGATAAAAAGTGTGGTTGTTTTAACCGCACTTTTTGTTCGTTTGAGAGAGAAAATGCGCCGAATTAATCGATTATTTTTTATTGTTGTAACAATATCACTGTTTGCTTGCTCTTCAGGAAACCAAGGAAGAGAAGATTATGTCATTAATTATAAAGGGAAAATTGACGATCCTATCATGGCGATAACCCTGTTAAGTGAGCAGCAATATGAATGGGCTGGAACACCTTACGTTTTAGGCGGACAATCTCGCCGTGGTGTGGATTGTTCAGGCTTTGTGCAAAAAACCTTTTTTGATCGCTTTAATATCGCTTTGCCTAGAACCACAAAAGAGCAAGCCAAGTATGGAAAACTTGTCCGAAAAGAAGATATTCAAACTGGTGATTTGATCTTTTTTAAAACGGGACGGGGTCCTAACGGGTATCACGTGGGGATTTATGTGAAAGACAACAAATTTCTCCACGCCTCCACAAAAGGCGGTGTAATTTATTCTTCAATGAACTCGCCATATTGGACAAAAACATTTTGGCAGGTGAGGCGGATTTAACCGCTCCATTAAATTATAGGGGGGACGCTAAATAACTAGACCAAACGCCATTTACGCAACTTGAATGGCATTCCTAAAGCCATTTTGAGCTATATTTGAAGGCGTGTGAATGGCATTTTAATCGCTGCAACCTAAAATATCAAATTTCCATTTTAAAACAATTAGTTAGGGGTATCTTGGGTTAGTTATCTAGGACAGCCCCAATCAGAAATAATTTCTGAAAAAGTTTTTTTTTCATTGGTCTGTTTTATTTGATACTTTTTTAGAAGTTCTTGCTTGATTTTAAATTTCTCAAAAGAAGCCCCGATAGGATCGCATTCCCAGCCTGTATGATTAGCCCTAAATATTTTATTAACCATACGGTCAATTTCTGTTTCTGTTTTTAGGTTTTCATTGTTTGAACAAGCATTCAAAATAACAATAGAAAAACAGAGAATAAATCGTTTTTTCATTAGTCTGTTTCCTATAGATTATTTATCAAAAAGTTTCACTTCATAGTGACATTTGCCATTATCATTTGCTCCCTTGCTCGTGAGCATACATTCCTTAAAGTCAGAAAACTTGGTTGTAGTACAGGCTGATATACAAAAAACAAGTGATATGATAGTAATTAATTTCATGATGGTTTCCTTATAGAAATAAACTAATTAACACGGCTACAAATTTCAGCGGAAGTATTTGCAAGCGTAGTAAATTCTGTAGCATTGACACTTTCAATTTGGCGGCGGGCAGAATGATTTCCTGATGCCATATTCTTAAATGTATTATAGAGTTTTAACTCTCTCTGTTTTAATTTTGGATCTTTATTCATTGCTGCCAATGCACGAGGGTCGTGCTTGCGAACCACCTTGCCTTTACCGGCTTGTTTTTGAACCAAATACCAGCCATCAATTTGCCAATAGGCGTTAATGCTGTATTCATATTTCAAATCAATTCCACCACTTAACAGAGGTGCGGTAACAGTGCCGGTGTTTTTCATCATACCGTTGGGTTGTATATCATAGTACTCTTTAGTAATGATATTCCAATCACCATAAGAACTGCTGCAATACCACATCCCAATAAAATCTTTTGCGGTAAATGAAGGCGGTACGACTTCTCTTTTTATTGCATCAAGTTGAGCACAGCCTGTTAATAGGGTTAAAGAGCTGAGTAATAAAAAATATTTTTTCATAATAATGACCTTAAATGAAAAAGGGCTATATGAATAGCCCGAAGTGATTAACGAAAAATTACGTTAAGAACATCTGTAACTACACTGGTTTTTTCTCGAGTAGTTTGGGTTTCCATTCTGTCTTGCTGACGTCTTAAAATGGCTTCCTCCAGTTCATTTTGACGTTGCTTTCTTTGCTGATCAAGGCTGGCTGTAGTGACCAATGCCTGTGAAGAATTACGTTCCGCATTAATTTGAGCAATGCTTTTACGTTCCGTTGCACAAGCAAATAACATTGGAATTAATGCATAAATAACTAATTTTTTCATTTTTTGCCCCTTAAGTTAGTGAATAATATAAACATCTTGTTTTTTGCTGCGATTTTCGTAGGCTTTGTTGATCGCCTTGGCTTCGTTCATTTGTATTCTGCCAATATCATCAATCATATCGCGCGTTTGTTGGCGTGAATTTTGATATTTAATTGCCTGATTTTGATAATGAATCCGTTCAGCTTCTAAGTCATCTAAACGTCGTCTTTTAGCGGTTTGGTAGGCTTCTTCTTCCCGTTGGCGATATTTAGGATATTCTTTGGCATCTAATCGATCCAACGCTTCAAGCCGGGCAAGGGCTTCACTCTCACTAACTGGTGGGGGAGAATTATTCGTACAAGCGGCAATGGAGATCACGCTTGCGGTAACGAGCATAAATTTCTTTAACATACCTGTTTTCCTCAAATAAAAGAAATGAACGATATTATTTTTTACTAATCTTTAATTTAAAAATCTTAAAAAATAGAAAGAAAAAATGTTTTTAATGGATTGAAAAAACAATATAAAAACTTTCTGATTCTAAAAAAAAAAAAAATACAAGTGCATTCAAAGAAAATTGCTAAAAAATTTTTTCATAAAAATGCTAAAAAAATGAAATTTAATGATAATCGACGTTTAAAAAGGGGCTGTTGATTATTGAGTGGTTAGGGAAGAAAAAATCAGAGGCAAAAAGTGCGGCTAAATTTAACAGTGTTATGTAGCAAATGCACAAAACAGAAATTTTAACCAAAACGTAGGGACACACTGCGTGTGTCCGTTATAAAATCAAATTATTTCAATAGGTTAAAATTCGGACACACGCAGTGTGTCCCTACAAGATAACAAAAAACAACGTTGTGCAACTGCTACATAATACCGCTTTTTTCATAAAAATGCCTTCATATTCTATTAAAAAGGCTTTGCATTAT
>NZ_MLHJ01000086.1 GCF_001998965.1 Rodentibacter rarus | reverse complement strand
TGGAAGATCATTGACAACAAGTGGTTTAATGGTATTGTCGAACGTGAACAACACGCGGATAACGGCTATAAAAAATTGTTCATTCGGGAAAAAGTGGCCGTATTTGAAAAGCCGTTAAATTGTTCCCACCGCCATATCACCTTGCGCAACTTGTGTGCTTGGATAACACAGCAAACAAAAATCCCTGTAAAAGTGCCACAAGCCGATTATGCTGATACACCGATTTCACTGTTCACCCATAACGGCAGTGGTTATCAATTATTAAGCAATATCGGGCGACAATACCAAATTACTGATTATATGTGGCAACAATCACCCGACGGTTCGCTTTTTGTCGGTTCACATAAAGATTCACGTTGGGCGGGTAAAAATATCGAGTTTGACGAGGGTATGACACTCACAAGCGGCAGTAATGATATGACAATTCCAATCACTGCCGCAATTCGCCCCGGTGCAATCATCAACGGCAATAAAATTCAGAAAGTAGAATTACATGGCGATGATTATGTGCTTTCATGGGAAAACTTAGATAAAAACGGAAAACCGGAACAGAAAAGCCCAGAACGCCGACAAATGGAAAAAACGTTCCCTGAGTTAGCGGGTGGGTATCATTTACCGAAATATGCAAAAGTGGTTGGTATTGCCGATCCGTCTAGTGGTGGTGACATTTCCGATCCGTTCCGTCCTAAATATGCCGTAGAATTGCAATTACTTGATGAAAACGGTAACGAAGATAAAACCGTGCCGATTTATCCAGCAGTGCCTTTGCCGGTAACAAGCACAGGTTCGCAAGGTGGCGATTTTGCCTTTCCCGAAGTCGGCACAATGGTTGAAGTGGGTTTTGCTTATGGCCGTAGCGATCAACCCTTTGTGCGCACATTATTAGCACAGGGCAAAACTGTTCCAAGTGTAGCACCGGGTGAACAACTTAAACAACAGCGGCCCGAAGTGTATGAACGCACCGATGCCGCCGGCAATAAAATTCGTGAAACAGACCAGAAAATTACCGATAAGTCTTTTGAACGCCATATTGAAACCGACAGCGAAGTAAAACAAATTGGCACATCAAACATCAGTATTGATGCAGACGGAACAGAAACCATTGGAGGGAATAAAACCGTCAGTGTTTTAGGTAGCATCAATGATACGACCGCAAGTAACCGAACAATAGGCACGGGCGAAACCTTACAAGAAAAGATTGTAGGACTAGCGCAACGTGTGTCAGATGAAAAAAATAAAATCGTAGCTCCATTAAGTTACATGGGATCAGAAGGGCAAAATATTTTCAGACTGTTAGAAGATACGATCCAGTTGTTAGGCGATTTGGCAAGCGAAGTAGCAAAACATACACATAACGGTTCGCCACCACCCGATCAATCTAATAAGTTTTCTTCTCAATCTTCAACAGCAAAAACAATAAAAAGTAAACTCACTCCGATTATTGAGTAACAAAATAAAAACCACTGTATATCTTGACAGTGATTTTTGTTTCTCTAAAATACTGTATGGAAAAACAGTTAACAAAGGGGAAGATAATGAGAAAACTAGACATTCGTTTTACTAAAGAACGCGACAGTAAAAAAATATCGGCACAACAAAAAATGATTGAGCGGTTAGAAGAAATATTACCGAAACGCATTGCCGAGAAATTTGATAATGTTGAAGTGAGAATAAGAACATCAAGCTCGCAAGGATTCGATGTTTCGGGATTTGATAAAAATGATAAGAACAAATTTTTAGAATATCTTGAAGAACTTTGGAATGATGATTCTCTACTTGATGGGATAGATGAATAAAAATCGCCAAATAGATGCAACAATCAAAAAAAACGCCTGATGGTACATACCAGCAGGCGTTTTTCTTTCAGAGAATATCAACTAAAAAACATCTCACGGAAAATTTAATCTATTGTTTTAAAAAATAAATCTACCAATAAAACATATCTAGAGCAACTCACGGAAATTTTTCATGTAAAACATAAAGTCACGGAAAATCCACTTCCTCCCCCGCCGAATTTACGTTAAAAAATCTCATTTTTTCAGTTAATTTTCAGACCTTAAATAACCCTAACTATTTGAAGTAAAAGGGATCATCTAAAGGAAAGAATAGTGATCTTAACTGTAAAAATTACAGTCTTTTACAGAGTTTTACTCTTAAAAAGGATCGTAAAATAAAACAAAATCATCATAACGCTATGATTTATAAAGAGTTTCTCTATTTTCCGTGGAAATTTTCAGAAGAATGGATTTCAGTTAAAACTAGACTGGCGGTTACCGCCACTTATAAAACATAGAGAATTAAACCGTGAAAAACAAACCGCCACTTTACCGCCAGTTTGTCTTAGATGGTGGGTCGTGAAGGATTCGAACCTTCGACCAACGGATTAAAAGTCCGCTGCTCTACCGACTGAGCTAACGACCCAAATATAGGATTTTAAAGGAGTTTTTATAAAATTGAGATTTTATAAAATGGTGCCCGAAGCCAGACTTGAACTGGCACGCCTCGAAAGGCGAGGGATTTTAAATCCCTTGTGTCTACCGATTCCACCACTCGGGCAAATTGGAGCGGGAAACGAGGCTCGAACTCGCGACCCCGACCTTGGCAAGGTCGTGCTCTACCAACTGAGCTATTCCCGCACTGTTACTGCGATTGCTGAATAACGGACTGTATTCTACCGATTTATGGCATACTGTCAAACGGAAATAATAAAAAATAGATTGATTGCTTAAAAATAACTCAAAAAATGAGGTTTATATTGAGCGATTCTAAAAGTTGGATTTATTAATTAGCTGATTTAAGATGTGTTTTTTATGTTCCAAAATTCCTCAAGCGGCTAGCAATAGATTTTGATATTTGAGACATTGAAATAAATCGTTAGAGAGTATGTGCTTTACTACAATGAATGGCATATTCGATTGAAGTTGGATTGGGCTCAACACAATATTGAAAGCCCTTGAAATATTAGTCTAATTTTTTAGTATTTGAAATTAGGCTTAACAAAAAAGGGAAACATAATATTTCCCTTTTGCAATTCTAACCATCTTTTAATTTTTATAAATCACTTAGCACAACACTTACGAACTACGAGCGTTTCATAATTTCAAAAAACTCTTCGTTGGTTTTTGCTACACCGAGTTTATCAATGAGCCATTCCATTGCTTCCACTTCACCCATTGGATTGAGAATTTTGCGTAAAATCCACATTTTTTGGAGTTCATCTGGTGTAGTAAGTAAATCTTCTTTACGCGTACCTGAGCGGTTGAAATCAATGGCAGGGAAAACCCGTTTTTCAGCAATTTTGCGAGAAAGGTGAAGTTCCATATTCCCCGTGCCTTTAAATTCTTCAAAAATCACTTCATCCATTTTTGAGCCGGTATCCACCAGTGCTGTCGCAATAATGGTTAAACTCCCCCCTTCTTCTACATTACGCGCAGCCCCGAAGAAACGCTTAGGGCGATGTAGGGCATTGGCATCCACACCACCGGATAAGATTTTACCGGAAGCCGGGGTGACGGTATTGTAGGCCCGGGCTAAACGTGTAATAGAGTCCAGTAGAATTACCACGTCTTTTTTGTGCTCTACAGAACGCTTGGCTTTTTCGATGACCATTTCCGCTACTTGAACATGACGTGTTGCCGGTTCATCAAAAGTTGAAGCGATCACTTCACCTTTTACAGAGCGTTGCATTTCAGTCACTTCTTCTGGACGTTCATCAATTAATAGAACGATAAGTTCACATTCTGGGTAATTATGGGTAATACTTTGCGCAATATTTTGTAGCAACATCGTTTTACCCGCTTTTGGCGGAGCGACAATCAAACCACGCTGACCTTTACCGATAGGTGAGGCTAAATCCAAAATACGAGCGGTTAAATCTTCTGTTGAGCCATTGCCTCGCTCCATTCTTAGACGAGAGTTGGCATGTAATGGGGTTAAATTTTCAAAGAGAATTTTACTGCGTGAAACCTCAGGCTTATCATCATTGACTTGATCCACTTTCAACAGGGCAAAATAGCGTTCACCTTCTTTAGGTGGGCGGATTTTCCCTTCAATTTTGTCACCGGTTTGGAGGTTGAAACGGCGGATTTGGCTAGGAGATACATAGATGTCATCAGGACCGGCAAGGTAGGAACTATCGGCAGAACGGAGAAAACCGAAACCATCAGGTAAAATTTCTAAGACCCCGCCACCGAAAATATCTTCACCACCTTTTGCGTGTTGTTTTAAAATGGCAAAAACAATGTCTTGTTTACGTAAACGAGCCAAATTTTCTAAGCCCATCTGCTCTTCGCCGAGTTTCACAAGATCCGAAACGGGCGTATTTTTAAGTTCTGTTAAATGCATAATGAATAATCGTTGGGATTAATAAGAGTTGAGTTAATGAAATGGAGGGCAGATGCCCTAAAATCTGGCGCGTAAGGTATCACTAAAAATAAGCATTGTCTAGTTTTTGTTGTAAAAATGACGTTTTTTTATGATAAAGTGCGGTTTGTTTTTACAAGTTTTTAGAATTTCTGAAATATTCGTTGATTTATGCATAAATATGCATTAATTTAGAATAAATTTTTAAATCAAAGGCTGTTTTGAGGCAGCCAAAATTCAATGATAGAGGATGAATTATGGCACTTTGGGGTGGGCGTTTTACACAAGCCGCAGATAAGCGTTTTAAAGATTTTAACGATTCTTTACGTTTTGATTATCGTCTAGCAGAACAAGACATTGAAGGCTCCATTGGTTGGTCGAAAGCGTTAGTGAAAGTGAAGGTATTAACGCAAGGGGAACAGCGACAATTGGAACAAGCATTAAAGGAATTACTGATCGAAGTGCGGTCAAATCCGCAAGCCATTTTGCAAGATGAAGCCGAAGACATTCATAGTTGGGTAGAAAGTAAACTCATTGATAAAGTGGGTAATCTGGGGAAAAAATTACACACCGGTCGTAGTCGTAACGATCAAGTCGCCGTTGATATAAAAATGTGGTGTAAACAGCGTGTGATCGAATTGCAAGATTCCATTCGCAATTTGCAACGTCATTTGGTGCAAACCGCTGAAAATACACAAGAGGCCGTGATGCCGGGTTATACCCATTTACAACGTGCCCAGCCTATTACATTTGCTCATTGGTGTATGGCTTATGTGGAAATGTTTGATCGGGATTACACCCGTTTAAGTGATGCCTATAAACGGATGAACACTTGCCCGCTTGGTAGTGGTGCCTTGGCTGGGACGGCTTATGCGGTCGATCGTGATGCCCTTGCTCAAGATTTGGGGTTTAGTTTTGCCACCCGTAATAGTTTAGACAGTGTATCGGATCGCGATCATATTGTGGAATTGCTTTCCGCCGCTTCTTTAAGTATGGCGCACCTTTCCCGATTTGCCGAAGATATGATCATTTTCAACAGTGGGGAAGCCAATTTTGTGGAATTGTCTGATCGGGTAACATCCGGTTCTTCATTAATGCCACAAAAGAAAAATCCTGATGCTTGTGAATTAATCAGAGGCAAAGCTGGGCGTGTCATGGGAGCATTAACCGGTATGTTGATGACCTTAAAAGGTTTACCGCTTGCTTATAACAAAGATATGCAGGAAGACAAAGAAGGGATTTTTGATGCCCTTGACACTTGGCAAGATTGTGTGGATATGGCGACCTTTGTCCTAGATGAACTCAAAGTGAATGTTGAACGCACTCGTGAAGCGGCGCTAAAAGGCTATTCCAATGCCACCGAGTTAGCAGATTATCTCGTGGCAAAAGGCGTGCCATTCCGTGATTCTCACCATATCG
This sequence comes from Rodentibacter rarus, assembly GCF_001998965.1. Classification (GTDB taxonomy): domain Bacteria; phylum Pseudomonadota; class Gammaproteobacteria; order Enterobacterales; family Pasteurellaceae; genus Rodentibacter; species Rodentibacter rarus. The sequence goes on along the minus strand of NZ_MLHJ01000086.1, from coordinate 19,128 downwards.
TGGGCGAAACAGTGGTCTATGCCATTGAGAAAGGCAAAGGGCTGGAAGATCTCACCCTTCCAGAATTTCATCAGTTTAGCGGAGTGATAGGTGATGATGTATACGATATTCTTTCCCTTCAATCTTGTTTGGATAAACGTTGTGCGAAAGGCGGGGTTTCCCCATTACGTGTGGCAGAAGCCATTGCAGAAGCGAAAGTCAGATTTGCTTAATAATAAAATGCATTAAGAAAATGTTTGTATGTTAGAGAACGTTTTTTTATAAAGAAAGGTAAATTGCAATTCAATATAATTTTTGATAAAAAGTGCGGTAACTTTCAACCGCATTTTTCATTGATGGAAGGAAATCCTATGGCAGAAGAAACCATTTTCAGCAAAATTATCCGGAAAGAAATTCCTGCGAATATTGTGTATCAAGATGAACTTGTAACCGCTTTTCGAGATATTGCACCGCAAGCGAAAACCCATATTTTAGTCATTCCGAATAAATTAATCCCCACAGTCAACGATGTAACGGAACAAGATGAAGTTTCTCTTGGGCGTTTATTCACCGTAGCGGCTAAATTAGCCAAACAAGAAGGGATTGCAGAAGATGGTTATCGCCTTATTGTCAATTGTAATCAGCATGGCGGGCAAGAAGTCTTCCATATTCATATGCACCTTGTCGGGGGAGAACCCTTGGGTAAAATGCTAGGTAAATCATGAAGCGTTCACTGATTATTTTTGCAAGCCTTGTATTGGCAGCTTGTTCAAGTTCTATTCCGAATTTGAACCACACAAATCGCCCTATTTTGAATATTGCTGCCGAACTTTCCCCTTCGATAGAAGCTAAAGCAGATTTGACTTCCGCTTGGGTAAAAAATAAGAGTACTCAACCACGCCATGTGAATTACCATCTTTTTTGGTATAACGAACAAGGTGTAACACAGGTCTGGGCGCAACAAAAAGAAAGTATCAAGGGTCGATTATATTTACTACCGCAAGAGAAACAGTTTATTGAGCTTGCCAAACCAACACCGGAAAGCACAAATTATCGCCTTTATTTACAATAAACTATGTCAACATTATTAATCGATCTCGAAAGCTATGAGCTTACCCAAGAGGAAGTCGAATTACTGGCACACCCTTTGGTGGCGGGGCTTATTTTGTTTACTCGTAATTTTTACGATCGTCAGCAAATTCAACATCTTATTTCATCTGTCCGTCAGCGTGTAAAAAAACCACTATTGATTACGGTAGACCAAGAAGGGGGACGGGTACAACGTTTCCGAGAGGGTTTCACTCAATTACCGGCAATGCAAGCGTTTGCTGCTTTATCTAAAGATCCTCAGCAACAGCAGGCTTGGGCATATGAAGCAGGTTGGCAAATGGCGACAGAAATGATAGCCCTTGATATTGATTTAAGCTTTGCGCCCGTTTTAGATTTAGGTCATGAATGTCGTGCTATTGGCGATCGGAGTTTTTCAAATGATGTTAAAAGTGCGGTTAATTTAGCCGGTGTTTTCATTGATGGTATGCATCAAGCCGGCATGGCAACAACCGGTAAACATTTTCCCGGGCACGGTCATGTGTTAGCGGACTCTCACTTAGAAACCCCGTATGATGAAAGACCTCGGGATGAGATTTTCAGCCAAGACATTCAACCTTTTCAACAATTAATTCAACAGGGAAAATTAGATGCCATTATGCCCGCCCATGTGATTTATTCACAATGTGATAGCCAACCGGCAAGTGGCTCGGAATACTGGTTAAAAAATATTTTACGATCACAATTACATTTCAACGGTGCGATTTTTTCCGATGATCTTGGTATGAAAGGGGCGGGATTTATGGGCAATTTTGTTGAACGAAGTGAAAAAGCCTTAAATGCCGGTTGTGATTTATTATTACTTTGTAACGAGCGAGAAGGCGTGATTCAAGTTCTTGATCATTTAACATTAAGAGAAACCCAATCACATTTTGCTCAGCGACAAGCTCGTTTAAGCACCCTATTTAAAAAGAAATCCCTCACTTGGGAAGCATTGACGAAAAGCGCACGTTGGTTAAAAAATCATGAAAAACTGACCGCGCTTCAGCAAGAATGGTTAGCGCAAAAAGCATGATTTGTCATCATTATCAAAAGGGAGATTGTCGCTCTTGCCAATGGCTTGAAATGCCTTATGAGCGACAACTTTCTGAAAAGACAGTCCATCTTAAAAATCAGCTTTCTCATTTAAACTGCGAAAAGTTAGTTTGGTTTCCGCCTTTTAAATCTTCACAGACAGCATTTCGTAATAAAGCCAAAATGGCGGTGAGTGGCGCGGTAGAACGGCCGATTTTTGCTCATCCTCAAGGTGTCATGGATCTATGCGACTGCCCTTTATATCCTACGCAGTTTAAAAGGATTTTTCCGATTATTAAGGATTTTATCGGACGAGCTGGTTTAGTCCCCTATAACGTAGAAAAACGAAAAGGCGAACTAAAATATATTTTTCTAACAGAAAGCCATGCAACAGGAAAATTGATGTTACGGTTTGTACTGCGTTCTGAAAGTAAGCTCCATCTCATTCGCCGTGAGCTTGAAACACTTTTAACCAAGCTCCCACAACTTGAGGTGGTAAGCGTTAACTTACAACCTCAGCATGCTGCCATTTTAGAAGGCGAAGAAGAAATTTTTTTAACAAAGCAACAGCATTTGCAAGAAAATTTTAACGATGTGCCACTTTTTATCCGCCCTCAAGGTTTTTTCCAAACCAATCCAAGGGTGGCTGTTGGGCTTTATGCCACCGCCCAACAGTGGATCACTTCATTACCTATCATGAAAGTTTGGGATTTATTTTGTGGTGTAGGCGGCTTCGGCTTGCATTGCGTTAAAGCTTTACAAGAAGTCAAATCCCATCCTATTGAACTGACAGGAATTGAAATTTCTCCTTCTGCAATTTTGGCGGCCAAAATGTCTGCACAAGCATTGGGTATGGAAAAAATAACCTTTCAATCCTTAGATGCGGCCAATTTTGCGTTAAATCAACATGAAAATAAACCTGATTTAGTCATTGTTAACCCACCACGCCGTGGTATTGGGCAAAAATTAAGTGAATTTCTCAATGAAATGCAACCTCACTTTATTTTATATTCCAGTTGCAATGCCGTTTCGATGGGCAAAGATTTAGCACACCTAACACATTATCAACCAACGAAAATCCAGCTTTTTGATATGTTTCCGCATACTACACATTATGAGTCGTTGGTGTTATTAGAATGTACCAAAAGCTAGAGAATAATTGGTTTTAAATATTACCTTTAAAGAAGGCTTCAAAATATAGAGTAGTGACAAAATTTGCATAAAAGAGAATGGCTTGAAAAATTGGCGTGGGCTTATGCGACCGAGGGGGGAGCGTGGAATCTAAATCGTTTTAAAATTTTAAAGCTCATTTTTAAATGGGTTTAGATCAGTACAAATTAGATCTAGAATTGCTTTTAGATTTAGATGTGGAAGAGCAAACTCAATAACCCTATCCCAAATTCGCTGCCCCCATTTCAACTTAACAGTAGTTTTAAGATTTGCATGCCAAATAAGCTCTAAAAAACTCATATTCTGCCCACACCTATGAGAGTAAAAAATCACTCTGCCAACTCCGTTTGTTCGTGTGCCATTAATTCCTGTCCAACATCATCAAGTAGGCTTAAATAACGTTCATATTGTTTTAATATATCGGCAATCAATTCCGCTTGATCCATATATTGCACATCGTAACCTACTCGGCCGTCAAAGAAATAAGTATAGGGTTCATAAGTGGTGTGGTGCTGAATATGTGGCAGATTTTCATCATTGATGAGCTGTTCAGATACTTCACGCCCCACCGATTTAATGCCATACATAAAATCACGCAGCGATTCTTTTTGTATCACCAACTCCACCGCTGGTTCTTCTTGCTCAAGCAAAGCATGAATTTCCACACTCAGATTATATTTGCCGATAAGTTCTTGGCGTAATTCACGCATTGCCGGTAATGCGGTATGTTTTAAGAAACGTAAAATATCTTTTTCTTGAGTTTGATTCATCATCTGCCCTAAGCGTTCTTTCCATTTTTCGCCTGTCCAGAAAATACTGGTTGGGTTGACCTTCGTCGCAAAATATTTTTTATCGGCATTTAATCCTTTCCATAGGCTAAAACACATAATTAACATCAGCACCGCAAAGGGTAAGGCGACCATTAACGTCATTGTCTGCAAATTGGCTAAACCGCCCGATTGCATTAATACTATCGCGACCATCGACATTAATAGTCCCCACATCACCGTCTGCCAGTTAGGTGAAGTAAGACTTTTATCACGAGAGGCGATATTATTTAAAACATAGATTCCCGAATCTGCCGAGGTGATAAAAAATAATGAGATCACAATCAAACTCACCAACCCACTCACAGTAGGTAGGGGTAAATAATCCAGAAATTTAAATAATAAGGTTTCCGGCGATGAAATCATTTGCCCTAGTGCGCCGGCCGCGTCCCCTTCATTTAACCAAATCGCCGTATTACCAAATACGGTAAACCAAAGGATGCCAAATACGCTTGGAATAACTAATACGCCAAAAATAAATTCACGAATAGTACGACCTTTAGAAATGCGGGCAATAAACAATCCAACAAAGGGTGCCCATGAACACCACCATGCCCAATAAAGCACCGTCCAACCACTAAACCACGCCGTATGTTCTTGCTCATAAACGTAGGTTTTGAAACTCAGTTGCACTAAATTGCTGAGATAATTCCCGATATTGTCGCTAAATGCAGAAAGCAAATAGAGGGTCGGGCCGGTGAGTAAAACAAAAACAAGCAATAAAAATGCCAAAGTTAAATTTAATTCACTCAGTATTTTTACCCCTTTACCCACACCTGAAATGGCTGAGAAGAGCGCCAAACTCATCACCACTGTAATGACGATCACTTGTAAGCCAAAACTATTCTCACTCACCCAGCCCATTTGGTGCAAACCTGCGCCTAACTGAGCCGCACCAAAACCTAAGGTCGTGATGATCCCAAATAAAGTGGCAAGTAATGCCATAATGTCGATGAGATCACCCATTTTTCCATTGATGCGATCTTTCAATAGCGGGTAAAAACAAGAGCGTAAGGCTAAAGGGAGTTTATAGCGGAAGCCAAAATAAGCAAGCGCTAATGCAATGGTGCCATATACTGCCCAAGCATGAATTCCCCAGTGAAATAACGTATGTAATAATGCCTCTTGTTGGCGGTGCTCTGGCGCACCGCTGGTAATTTCGGAAAGATAATGGGTTAAGGGTTCAGCCGCCCCAAAGAACATTAATCCCACCCCCATACCGGCGGCAAATAACATAGCAAGCCATGAGAGAAAACTAAATTCAGGCTCTTCTTCATCGCTCCCCAGTTTAATATTTCCTAAACTACTCACAGATAAAGTCAACAAAAAGCCCAAGAAGATCGAAAATGCTAAGATGTAAAACCAACTAAAATTGGCAAAAATCCCTGCTTTTGCTTGGTTTAATAATGATTGAGTTTGCTCCGGTGCGATTAAAATCATTGCCACCAGCAACAAAATAAAAAAGAGTGTCAATCCAATCACAAAAGGATTAAATGACGTTCGCTTTTCCATAAATTGAGATAAAGACAAACCTTTCCCCTTAAAATGAAGTCGATAAATTAAAAATTCGATTTATTTAAAACATTGCCATGAGGCAAAAAGTGTGTAGTGGAACCACTACGATGACAGCACATAGAAGTGCGATTTTGACAGAAACACTCAGTAGACATTGAGAGATTGTTTCTAAAAACACAGGAATTCTATCAAAAACTGATAATTATTTCAAATTGGTGAATTATTGAACATTAAAAGTGCGGTGAAAAATACCGATATTTTTTAGTGCTTTATGTAATGCATATTCATAAAATGGTAGGTAACCATTTTGAGGAAGAGAAACATCAGGACGTGTATCATCCCTACATTGGTGTAAATAGTCAAAAGAAACCTGTGATACCACACAATTCCCATCAATAGTGATAATTTTATCGGGTTGTTCACGTTCTAAAATCTGCATCGTTAATTGAATACCTGTAAACACTTCATTTTTGGCGAAAATCCCGTCTAAAACTTTGTGCTGATATTTATCAGGGGGTGATTTACTTTAATCAAAGACTGGTTCGCATTTTCAGGAAGAATATGCCATCAAATTAGCACCTAAATAATAACTATCTAATCCACCAACAAGATGATCTGGATAAAGGAATCGAATTGTTTTCATACTTCTTTCCTCATAAAGGAAGGGGCAATACGCTTGCCCCAGTGTGTATTACCTGCTAATTTTAACTTGATTTCTTGACTAAATTATTTCGTCATACATTATATTCGTTCTTCAATAATTCCCCCGCCTAAACAGACTTCATCAAGATAAAATACGGCAGATTGCCCCGGCGTTACTGCAACCTGAGGTTCATCAAAAATAACACGGATACAGTCGTGATTAATCGGTTCTATCACACAAGGAATATCCGTTTGACGATAGCGGGTTTTCACCGTGCAACGTAGGGGGTTATCCATCGGATGACGGTCGACCCAATGAAGTTGTTTGGCAATTAATCCTTTGGAAAATAAACGTGGATGGTTATGACCTTGCGCCACAATGAGTTCATTCTTTTCCACCTCTTTATCCACGACATACCAAGCTTCCTCACCGGCATTTTTCAGCCCGCCAATCCCTAAGCCTTTACGCTGCCCTAAAGTGTGATACATCAAGCCCTCATGGCGACCAATCACCTCACCGTCTACCGTACGAATATCTCCCGGTTGTGCTGGTAAATAACGGGCTAAAAAATCTTTGAATTTACGCTCACCAATAAAACAGATGCCCGTTGAATCTTTCTTCTTCGCTGTAATTAAGCCAAGATCTTCAGCAATGGCACGCACTATCGGTTTTTCAATTTCGCCCACCGGGAAAAGGCTTTGCCCCACTTGTTGATGACTTAAGGTGTATAAAAAATAACTTTGATCTTTATTGACATCTAAGCCTCGCAATAGCCGTGTATTTTCATCATCACCGGCACGGCGCACATAATGCCCAGTGGCGATATAATTAGCGCCGAGATCTTCTGCCGCATACTCTAAAAAGGCTTTAAATTTAATTTCTTTATTACACAAAATATCCGGATTCGGTGTTCGCCCTGCTTTGTATTCTGTTAAAAAATGCTCAAAGACATTATCCCAATACTCAGCAGCAAAATTAATTTTATGTAGTTTAATGCCGAGCTTATCACACACAGCTTGCGCATCAGCAAGATCGGCCGCCGCCGTGCAATAATCCGTATCGTCATCCTCTTCCCAGTTTTTCATAAACAAGCCTTCCACTTGGTAGCCTTGTTGCTGAAGAATAAAGGCAGAAACAGAAGAATCTACCCCACCGGACATTCCACAAATCACTTTTTTCTTACTATTTTCGGCAAGTTGTTCTGATGTGAGTTGAGGGAAATATTGATTGTAAGTTTTTGAAATTAACATAAATTCTCCCGTAACTTCGGTTAAGGCGAAGCACATTGGTTTGATTATTAAAATAATTAGAAGAAATTATTTTTTACTCACTAAGATATAATTGAAATTACCTTTTCATTGCATTAAAAAATTTTTTTGACAATTGTTCATGTCTTCTTTTTTTGCTAATACATTCATCCATTCTTGTGGAATTGAGTCAATACCATACAACAATCCGGCAAGTCCGCCAGCAACAGCAGCAGTCGTGTCCGAATCTTCACCTAAATTAACAGCATTTAATACTGTAGAAGAATAATCGTTATTATTTAATAAACACCAAATACTGGCTTCTAATGTATGCAATACATAACCCGAACTTTCAATTTCATCCTCATTGAATTGTGTAATATTTTGTCTAAATAATCGATCAAACATGTCTATTTCAGTTTTGGATATATTTAGTCTAGCTAAATAATCTGGTATTTCTTTTTGTAAACGCATGTAACTATTTAATTTATCTAGACCGTTTAGCAAATAACGAGCAAATTCTAAGTAATAGAAACACGCAATAATAGAACGAATATGCCGATGAGTTATTGAAACTATTTTTTTCGTATAAGTAAAACGTTCATCAATATTTTTATCAAACGTGAAAAATACTAAGGGTAAAATTCGCATTAATGCGCCATTTCCATTATCAAGCTCAGACTCACCACCAGATAATTCAGGTAGTACACCAGTATAGATGTTAAAAATGGATTTACGGGTTGCTATTCCAATATCAAAAATCTCACCTCTCGGACGCCAATAATCTTCTTCAACCCATTTTAAAAAGCTATTTGCGATTTTTTCTAAATTAAAATTAAGTTCAAGATTATCAGCAAGACAAAACGTAAGCGAACTATCGTCAGACCAAGTCCCTACCTCTTGATTATGTATACCTCCACTTTGCATTCCTGTAATCGGTGTGGCTTTTAGAGATGCACGATCCATAAATTCGGCAGGAACACCTAAAGCATCAGCGACACTAATACCAAATAACGCTGAACGCACTTGATCTAAATAGAACATTATTTCACCTCATAGAACTGTGAAGTATCATTTTTCTTCGCAAATTTTTGTTCGTATTCCGCTTTGGCTTGTTCATCGCCTGCATCTAATTTTGATTGAAGGGTATCGCAAGGTTTATCACAATCACAGGCTTTGGCGATCCCCAAAGTGGACAAGCCACCACAGCTGCCTTTTAGGCTCTGTTTTTTGATAATAAAACCAATCGACATCAGTAAAATAATTGCCACAAAGGCGATGAGAGTAAAAAATAAGGTTTGCATGATTATTCCTTTGTTTCCATCAATTTTTTAAATGCCGATGACATTTTTGTTTCAAAACCCTTTTCGGTTTTGATGATTAAGTAAACCGCGAGATCATTTTTTTCCGCCACCTCAAGGGCTTTATCTTCCCCAAGCACAAACAACCCGGTAGATAAACCGTCTGCTGTCATGGTTGTTGGGGCAAATACCGTGATAGAGGCAAGATGATGTTGAATAGGGTAACCGGTTTTCGGATCGATTTCGTGGGCAAAACGTTTGCCGTTTTCTTCAAAATAAATACGGTAATCGCCGGAGGTTGCCATTGCCATATTATTTAAACCAATCACATTGTCGACCGCTCTTTCCCCCGTCATATTAGGCTTTTCAATGGCGATTTGCCAAGGTTTTCCTTCTGCATTTTTGCCTTTGGCACGAATTTCCCCGCCAATTTCCACCATATAATTTTGTACATTGATCTGTTCCAATTTCTCTGCAACTTGATCCACCCCAAAGCCTTTCGCAATGGAAGAAAGATCAATATAAACTTGTGGAACAGCTTTACTTAATGTGGGGGTTTGACCACTCATATCAAGGGTAATTTTATCAATTCCCACCCAAGCTTGACGCTCTGCCAGTTGTTCCGCTGTCGGTTGGCGTTCCGGGCGTTTCTCCGGGCCAAATCCCCATAAATTCACCACGGGTCCAACAGTCACATCAAGCGCCCCTTCGGTGAGTTGATGTATCCGAATCGCTTCCGCTAACACTTTCGCAAAATCTGTGGAAATGTCGATAGGTATGTTCACCTGGGTATTTTGGTTAAAGCGGCTTAGTTCCGAATCCTTAATATAGGTGGACATTTTGGCATTGACGTCTTTCAAAATATGCTCAATCTGTTCATGAGCTTTTTGTGAATTTTCACTTACCGCACCATCATCAATATATTTGACATGATAGGTTGTGCCCATGGTTTTACCGCTTAGCGTAATCACTTCCGCTTCTTTCTTACAACCTACCAATGAACAAGCAAAAGCAGCGACAAGCAACCCGCTCAATATTTTCTTCATTTATCTTTCCTAATGTGATGAATTATAGGCAAACTGACTTTTCAATCAGCTTGCCTGTAATTGGAATAACAATAAGGGCGTATGCCATACGCCCCTTAAAATGCGTTAAATTTTGACCGCACTTCATTATAAAGTGCGGTCAATTTTTGTGATATTTTGATTAATTAAAATCAACCACCAAAGTCATCTAATAAGATGTTTTCGTCTTCAACACCTAAGTCTTTCAACATTTTGATGACTGCAGCGTTCATGACCGGAGGCCCACACATATAGTATTCACAATCTTCCGGTGCTTCATGGTTTTTCAGATAGTTTTCATAAAGCACATTGTGAATGAAACCGGTATAGCCATCCCAATTATCTTCCGGTAATGGATCGGAAAGTGCAACATGCCATTTGAAGTTTGGATTTTCCGCTTGGAGCGTATCAAAATCTTCCACATAGAACATTTCACGTTTAGAACGTGCACCATACCAGAATGAGATTTTACGTTTAGAATGTAAACGTTTTAACTGGTCGAAAATATGGGAACGCATTGGCGCCATACCCGCACCACCACCGATGAAGACCATTTCCGCATCCGTTTCTTTGGCGAAAAATTCACCGAATGGGCCGGAAATCGTTACTTTATCCCCCTCTTTTAATGACCAAATGTAGGAGGACATTTGACCCGGAGGAGCATCAGGTTGACGTGGTGGAGGCGTTGCAATACGCACGTTAAGCATAATAATGCCTTTTTCTTCCGGATAAGAAGCCATGGAATAGGCACGAATAATATGCTCATCCACTTTAGACACATAACGCCATAAATCGTATTTATCCCAATCCTCGTGATATTCTTCAGGAATATCAAAATCTTTATAGTAAACCGTATGCGGTTCTGCTTCGATTTGGATATAGCCCCCGGCACGGAATGGTACTTCTTCACCTTCAGGAATCGCCAATTTAAGCTCTTTGATGAAAGTGGCTTTGTTATCGTTAGAAATAACAGTACATTCCCATTTTTTCACGCCGAAGATTTCTTCCGGAAGTTCAACTTCCATATTGCCTTTCACATTCACTTGGCAAGCTAAACGGTAGCCTTCTTTGGCCTCACGCTTGTTGATGTGAGAAAGTTCCGTTGGGAGAATTTCGCCCCCGCCGCTTTTCACTTTCACAATACATTGACCGCAAGAGCCACCGCCACCACAAGCTGAGGAAACGAAGATACCTTTACTGGCTAATGCACCTAATAATTTGCCACCGGCAGGTAAAGTGATCGCTTTTTCAGGATCATCATTAATACCGATGGTAATATCCCCGGAATCCACCAGTTTTGATTTCGCAAATAAGATGATTGCTACTAACACCAATACGATAATCGTAAATGCAGCAATACCGAGTGCAAGAATTACTGAACCACTCATTGATTACACTCCTTATAATTGAATACCGGAGAAGGACATAAAGCCCAACGCCATCAAACCAACGGTGATGAAAGTAATGCCTAATCCTTTCAATCCCCCCGGAATATCCGCATATTTCATTTTTTCCGTTAAACCGGCAAGAGCGACAATAGCAAGCATCCAACCTAAACCGGAACCGAAACCATATACGATAGACTCAGGGAAATTGTAATCACGTTGAACCATAAAGGATACCCCACCAAAAATCGCACAGTTTACGGCGATAAGTGGTAAGAAGATCCCGAGTGCGTTATACAGGGATGGCATAAACTTATCTAATACCATCTCAAGAATTTGCACTAAACCTGCAATCACCCCAATAAAGGTGATGAAATTTAAGAATGATAAATCCACATTAGGAATAATCGCACTTTCTTTTAATACGTTAGCGTAGATTAACTGGTTTACCGGTACCGCAATCCCTAAAACGAAGGTCACTGCAATACCTAAACCAAAGGCGGTGGAAACCTTTTTTGATACCGCCAAGAATGTACACATTCCTAAGAAGAAGGAAAGTGCCATATTTTCAATGAAGACGGCCTTCACAAATAGGCTAATATAATGTTCCATTGATTATTTCTCCTGTTGCTCCGGTTTCCAAGTTCTTAATCCCCAGATCACAAATCCGATGATAAAGAATGCACTTGGTGCAAGTAAGAATAAACCGTTTGCTTGGTACCAACCTTGATTTTGAACGGTTTCAAAAATCGTTATACCGAATAATTTACCTGAACCGATAAGTTCACGGAAGAAGGCGACAATAACTAACATTGCACCATAACCTAAACCGTTACCGATACCGTCTACAAAGCTTTCAAGCGGTGGCGATTTCATCGCAAAGGCTTCTGCACGCCCCATGACGATACAGTTTGTAATAATCAAGCCAACGAAAACCGAAAGCTGTTTAGACAAACCGTAAGCATAAGCTTTTAATACTTGGTCAACCACAATTACCAATGAAGCGATAATCGCAAGTTGGACAATAATACGGATACTGTTAGGAATGTAGTTACGGATTAAAGAAACAAAAAGGTTTGATAGCCCTGTTACAAAAACCACCGCAATCGCCATCACAAAGGCGGTTTCTAATTTCGTTGTTACCGCTAATGCCGAACAGATCCCAAGAATTTGCAATGCAATTGGGTTGTTTTTAGCAATAGGAGCTAATAACAGATCTTTTAAATTTGTTTTTCCAGACATTAGTTCGCTCCTGCTTGAAGTTTTTCAAGATATTTACTAAAGCCATTTTCACTGAACCAGTAATCAAAAGTGCCTTGAACACCCTTGGCAGTCAAGGTTGCACCGGATAAACCGTCAATACTATGAGCATCTTTCGGTGCTTGGCCTTTCACAATATGAATAGCCGGTTGATGCTGTTCATTGAAAAGTTTTTTGCCTTTAAATAAACCGGCCCAATTTGGGTTTTCGATCTCACCACCCAATCCCGGGGTTTCACCATGTTGATAATAAGTGATCCCGTTAATGGTATTACCGTCCGGTTGAACCGAAACCAAGCCATACATCACAGACCATAATCCCGTACCGTAAATCGGTAAAATCACTTGTTGAGTTTGACCTTGTTCATCTTTCACAAGATAAACTTCAGCGGTTTTCCCGCGAGTGCGAATTCGAGCTTTATCTTGATCGGCAGGAATTGCTTGTTGCGCATCATCAGCTTGTGGAACATAATCCCCGCTTGCCAAATCAACAAAACGTGATTCGATAAATTTTGCATAGGTTTCTTTTACATTTGTTTTCTCTTGTAAAAGTCCTGCTACATTAAGGATATTTTTTTGTTTATCGAGTAATTTTTGCTCTTCTTGCGCAGGTTTTAACATCACTGCGGAACCAGCAACAATAATGGAACAAACTAAACTCAGTAGCAACACAACAAGAATTGTGCCGCCGACACTGTCTTTATTAAACTTAGCCATTTGTTCTTGCTCTCCGACGTTTGATATTTGTTTGAACAACGATGTAGTCAAAAATTGGTGCAAACAAGTTTGCAAAGAGAATTGCTAGCATCATCCCTTCCGGATAAGCCGGGTTGACCGTACGAATTAATACTGCCATCACGCCAATCAACGCACCATACCACCATTTACCGGTATTAGTGAACGAAGCTGAAACCGGATCCGTTGCCATAAATACCATACCCAGTGCAAAACCACCTAATACAAGGTGCCAATGCCAAGGCATTGAGAACATATGATTGGTTTCAGAACCAATTAAATTAAATAAGGTTGAAGTGGCGATCATACCAATCATAACACCGGCGATAATACGCCATGAGGCAATACGGGTGAAAACGATAATCGCCCCACCGATTAAAATCGCTAAGGTTGAAACCTCACCCATAGAACCCGGAATATTACCAATAAAGGCGTCCATCCAAGAGATTGGTTGACCGGTTACCGAATGTTGCAATGCACCTTGACCGGCTTGCGACCATTGTGAAAGAGCGGTTGCACCCGAGAAGCCGTCTGCGGCAGTCCATACCGTATCACCTGAAATTTGTGCAGGATAAGCAAAGAACAAGAAAGCACGACCTGCCAATGCCGGGTTCATAAAGTTACGTCCAACCCCACCGAAGATCTCTTTTGCCACCACGATACCAAAACTGATACCTAATGCTGCCTGCCATAAAGGTAATGTTGGCGGAACAATTAAAGCAAAAAGAATCGTAGAAACAAACATCCCTTCATTGACTTCGTGACCACGCACAACGGAGAACAAGAGTTCCCAAATGGTACAAACGGTGAATACCACCAAATAAATCGGTAGGAAGAAAATTGCCCCTAATGCCATTTTACTTCCCCAACCTGCATTTAAGGTTAAATCTAACCCTAAACTATTGGCGAGGGCATAATGCCAGTCTGTTGCAATTAATTGCTCTAAATTACCTAATTGATTTAATGCAGGGATTGCTTGGTTACCCACATTGTACATACCATAAAAAATCGCAGGAAACAGTGCGAGGAACACGGTGATCATCATACGTTTTGAGTCTAACGCATCACGAACATGCGTGTTTTTATGCGTTACCGTACCCGGGGTATAAAGCAAGGTATAAATCGATTCAAAGATCGGATAAAGCTTGCTGTATTTACCCCCTGGTAAAAACGCGGGTTCCATTTTTTCTAAAAGATTTTTTAAACCCATTTCTAACCTTCCTTCTCAATCTTTTCCAAAGCCTGACGTAAGATTGAGCCATATTCATATTTGCCCGGGCAAACAAATGAACAAAGCGCTAAATCTTCTTCATCCAACTCTAAACAACCCAATGCTTGAGCACCGTCCGTATCACCGGCGATCAAATCTCGCAACAATAAAGTCGGTAAAATATCTAACGGCATGACACGCTCATAGTTGCCGATTGGCACCATGGCACGCTCACCACCATTTTCTGCAGTGGTAAAGTTGAAGAGTTTTTTACCAAAATGGCCTAATACGGTACGGGTAATGGAATATTTATTCGGCTGCGGTGTAATCCAACCAAAGAATTCCTTATTATTCCCTTCTGCAAGCACAGAAACTTGTAGGGCATAACGACCTAGATAGTCGTGCACGCCTTTTGCCGTGTTACCGCAAAGTACAGAACCGGAAATGACACGATTTTCACCCGCATTAAGCTCATTTTCAGTTAATTGAGAAAGGTTTGCGCCAATTAACGTACGAATTAAACGAGGCTCTTTGACTTGTGGACCGGCAAGAGAAATCACACGATCAACATAAAGCTCACCGGTGGTAAATAATTTACCAATAGCAATCACATCTTGATAATTGAGATGCCATACAGTTTTATGTACACCAACAGGATCGATAAAGTGAATATGTGTTCCCACTAAACCAGCCGGATGAACGCCACCAAAATCATGAAGCTGAAGATTTGATAACTCTACGGTCGGGATACTCGCCTCACCTGCTTTACACAGATGTAATGGCTTGCTTGGAAATAAACGGCTTAATACGGTTAAACCATTAATGAAATCTTGCCCATAATCTTTTAACACGATTTCGGGATTAGCTGCCAATGGATTAGTATCCATCGCATTGACAAAAATAGAGGAAGGTTCACTTTCAATGACCGGAATTTTGCTAAATGGACGTGTGCGAAATGCTGTCCAAAGACCGGATTCCACCAAGTTTTGTTTCACTTGTTCGGAAGAAAGCGTATTGAGTTCATCTGCATTGTATTTCGTAAAAGTGACCTGTTCATCTCCTTTTACATCAATGACCACAGATTGTAATACACGTTTTTTGCCACGATTAATCGCAGTGATAGTACCACTTGCTGGGGCTGTAAAAACCACGCCAGGATTTTTCTTGTCTTCAAAAAGCACTTGACCTTTCTTAACAACATCACCTTCGCGTACCTTCATGGAAGGACGCATCCCCACATACTCCTCACCAAGAATCGCAACTTGATTCACAACATTGCCGTTGTGGATTACTTGTGCCGGTTTTCCTGCAATAGGAAGATCCAAGCCTTTCTTAATTGTAATCATACTGTTTGCACTACTTTTCAAGGTTAAAAATACGATTGCAAATAAGCAGACCTAAATGCAATCTCGTGTTTGAGCGTGACAGAAAATGCTAAAAAATCAAAGCATTCGTAACTGGCACATAATTTAAAAAACTCAAATCTGTTTAATTTTTAGGCAGACAAAAAAATCACTACTCTGCCCAAAGTTGCAAATATAAAATTTAAACGCCCCATTCTAGCGAAAATCCGCTTTTCATTCCACCTTAAGGCGTATTTTTTGTGAAAATTTTGTGAACTTTTTTAAATATACACATAAATGGTTACGCCATAATATATTTAAAGGATAAACTTATAGTCCGACACCACTACAATTCGGTGAAGACGGGAATACTTCGCCACGAGCCATCCATTCCTCTTTTGTGTAAAGATGTAGCGCCAAGGCGTGAATCCCATTTTTTAGATCATCAGCAAATAATTGATAGACCGTTTGATGACGTTGTACTCTGGACATCCCCTCAAAGATGTCACTCACAATGACAAATTTGAAATGTGAATCTGCCCCTCTCCCTGAGCTATGTAGATGACTTTCATTTTCTACCGCCACAAAGTGCGGTCGAAATTCCGTGTGAATTTTTGCTAACAAAGCCTGTTGTTTTGACATCTTCAATCTCCAATAAATTTTGTAGAAACGCTATACATCCGCAATTAAGTCTGCAAGAATAGCACAGTTCAATTCAATCCATTGAGGAAATTATGAAACTGACAAACAAAATCAAAACATTATCCGCTGTGAGCGTTGCCGTAGTGACCCTTTTCCTTGCCGGCTGCCAAGCCCAATCAAATACCCTCACCTTTACTCCACCAGCCCCAACCGCTTCGTTGAATGTTAATCAATCTGCGGTGGTGTACGTCACAACAAAAGATGCACGTCCACAACAAGATGTGGCAAGTTATACAAAAAACGGTGAGTTAATCAAACTCAATACCTCGCCTAGTGTCACGCAACTATTTCAACAGGTAATGCAACAAAATTTAGTGAGCAAAGGGTTTCGCATCGGTCAATCAAACAATGCTAACGCCGGTGTTACCGTTGAAGTTAAAGCGTTCTTCACCAACGTTGAGCAAGGCAATTTGCGTTATAACCTGACCGGAAAAATTCAAGTTATCGTTTATGTACAAGGAGTGGGCGGAAGCTATAACAAAGCGTTCAATGCTACACGATCTCAATCCGGTGTCTTTAATGCTGACAATGATGAAATCCAAAAAGTGCTGGGCGAAACCTTCAACGATATTGTTAATAATATTTATCAAGATCAAGACGTTGCCTCTGCTATCAATCAATATACCCGCTAATAGAATTTGGGGCATTACGCCCCATTTATTTTCCATAAAAACTTGACGAATTCCCCTTTCAAGCGTAACATTCGCCCGATTTTTTAACGAGAAGGACACACACTTTGGACAGTCATAGTCGATACCGAATATCGCTTTAGTCTCCCGCCTTATGCCAATATGGCTATCGGCGAGAGTTCGTCGGTAGGTTTACCATTTTCGGCATCTTTAAACCAAACGAAATACCGCAATTTTTAACCGCACTTTATTCGTTTGACATTCTTATATGTTCACGGTTAGCTGTTCATAATCCCAAAAGGAGTATGAAATGATCAACGCTTTTGCAATCAATGATTCTCGCTTAGTTCGCATTGATGAAGATCAAGCCAATCTGAGTAACGCTATTTGGCTTGATTTACTTGAACCCACAAGCGAAGAACGTGAAATGCTGCAAGAAAGCTTAGAACAAAGCCTTGCCTCTTTCCTAGAATTGGAAAATATCGAAGCATCTGCACGTTTTTTTGAAGACGAGGACGGCTTACACCTTCACTCATTCTTTTATTGTGAAGATGAAAACGACTATGCGGATTTAGCCAGTGTGGCATTTACCATTCGTGATGGACGCTTATTCACCTTACGGGATCGGGAACTCCCCGCATTTCGCTTATACCGTATGCGTTCCCGTAGCCAGCGTTTATTAGAAGCGAATTCTTATGAAGTGTTATTAGATCTTTTCGAAACCAAAATCGAGCAGTTGGCCGATGTGATTGAAAATGTTTATGCAGATTTAGAGGCATTAAGCCGTGTCATTTTAAATGGAAAACAAGATGAAGCCTTTGATGAAGCGCTAAACACCCTCACCGAACAAGAAGATACCAGTTCGAAAGTCCGTTTGTGTTTGATGGATACCCAGCGAGCCCTTGGTTTTCTTGTGCGCAAAACCCGTTTACCGGCAAACCAGCTGGAACAGGCGCGTGAAATCTTGCGAGATATTGAATCCTTACAACCTCATAACGAGTCCTTATTCCAAAAGGTTAATTTCCTCATGCAAGCGGCAATGGGTTACATCAATATCGAGCAGAATAAAATCATGAAATTTTTCTCCGTGGTATCCGTGATGTTCCTTCCTGCCACACTGGTGGCCTCCACTTATGGCATGAACTTTGAATTTATGCCAGAGTTGCATTTTAAATACGGCTACCCAATGGCTATCGGTTTAATGATTGCCGCTGCTCTCACCCCTTACATTTATTTTAGACGAAAAGGATGGCTATAATGGAATTATCCCAAACCGCATTATTTGTGGGTTCGATTATCAATTTTTATGCACTGGTATTAGTTTTACGGGCTTGGTTACAGTTCGCTCGGGTCGATTATTACAACCCGCTCTCACAATTTGCTGTGAAAGCAACAGAGCCGATACTGAAACCTCTGAGAAAATTTGCCCCGGTTATCAAAAATGTTGATACCTCAGCACTTTTTGTCATTTTTCTGCTTGGGGCATTAAAATCCGTGCTTTATTTTGGTTTAGCCATTGATGTTATGCTCATTTTAGGCGTGCTAAGTATTCTCAAAGCAATCGGTGTCGCCATTTTCTATGTACTCTTTATTAGTGCCATATCCAGTTGGTTTAACCAAGGGCATAATCCTATTTTTTATGCCCTGTATCAGCTTACCGATCCACTGCTTCGCCCTATAAGAAAAATTCTTCCCACACTGGGTGTGATTGATTTTTCACCGATGGTAGTAGTATTTATCTTACTTTTTATCAATAATTTACTGACTGATCTGCTGCAAGGGCTTTGGGTCATTGCCGGATAAATGCCAAAAAAACCGGTATTATGTAGCAAATGCACAAAACAGAAATTTTAACCAAAACGTAGGGACACACTGCGTGTGTCCGTTATAGAATCAAATTATTTCAATAGGTTAAAATTCGGACACACGCAGTGTGTCCCTACCGCTTTTCCCAAAAAAATCGCCTTTTCAACGGCTCGAAATCTGAAATTTAGCCCT
>NZ_MLHJ01000085.1 GCF_001998965.1 Rodentibacter rarus | reverse complement strand
GTGTGTCCCTACAAGATAACAAAAAGCAACATTGTGCAACTGCTGCATAATACCGAATTTTCCAAACAAAAATGGCGTTTTTAAACGCCATTTTTTCACTTATAAAATCACCGATCCCACAATACTTCTTGTGGCTTCTTTCACTTCTGTGAGTTTCACTCGTACAATATCCCCGATTTTGTAGGTGCGTTCACCTTTAATGTAAAGGGCGAGTTCGTCAGCATTGACTTGGATTTCTTCCTTATTATTGTGAAGAGTAGAGGCAGGCACAAACATAGAAGCGCCATTTTCTAATAATTGAACCCGTAATCCGCCGCTCATCACATCTTGCACTTCTGCCTCAAATTCAGCATTTTCAGCCACTTTATCGGCAAGATAGCGGCAATATAACCAATCAGCAATATCACGCTCTACGAGGCGGTTTTGGCGACGGGCTTCTTGTAATCGGGCGAGTACCTCATCTTGTGGTTTTTCACAAGTCTGTTGGGTGAGCACGGCTTTGATTAAGCGGTGGTTTACCATATCGGAGTATTTACGAATCGGTGATGTCCAAGTGGCATACCCCTCCAAGCCTAAACCAAAGTGTGGGGCGAGCTCTGCTTTAAATTCAGCAAAAGTTAAATAGCGGCGTAAGCGTAGCTCTAAATAATCCCCTTCAATAGGTTCAATATCGTGACGCATTTGGCAATAACCGTTTAGGGTGGATAAATTTTCCACCGAATAACGTTCGTTCAGTTCCGCTTGGTTTTCTTCATTGGCTAAATTTGCCATTAAGAATTGGTGGGCGTTTTCCAAGAATTTTTTATCAAAACCGCTATGGGTGTTGAAAATCCCGGTGTGAGCTTGCTCGTTTAAGAATTGTGCCGCACAAATATTGGCAATAATCATGGATTCTTCCACAATCTGATTAGCAATGCGGCGGTGTTCCGCTTTGATCTCTTGTACTTTTCCATTTTCAGCCAGTACAAAAGAATAGTCCGGTTTTTCTTTAAATAATAATGAATGGGTTTTACGCCAGTTAATTCGGGCGAGGGTGAATTGGTGTAAACGCTGAATTTGTGTGGTTGTTTCCGCCGTTTCCGGTTGCCACGCATCAGGTGTTTGCTCTAAATAATCAGACACTTTGTTATAGGCAAGTTTCGCTTTGGATTGAACATAAGCCGAAACAAAATGCGGTTTAGCGGTGATATTGCCTTGTAAATCCGTTTCAATATAGCAAACTAGGGCAGGACGGGTTTCATTTTCCATTAAAGAGCAGAGTTCATCGGAAAGTTCCCGTGGCAACATTGGGATATTAAAACCGGGCAGGTAATTGGTAAAACAACGTTGCTTCGCATCTTTTTCAATTTGTGAATCAAGAGCGATATAAGCTGTGGGATCGGCAATCGCCACCACTAATTTCCAACCGATTTGCTCCCCATTTTGCGCCACAGGTTCGATATAGAGCGCATCGTCCATATCTTGTGTGCTTTCGCTGTCAATGGTGACAAAATGAAGTGCGGTCAAATCTTCACGAGTTTGTTGATCAAGCATTTCATAGTGATCCGCACCTTGCACCGGATAACGGGATTGTTCGTGGCGGGCGAGAGTGACCCACCAAGGGGCAAACTCATCGTCAGCACGGCAGATAAATTGGTTAATGGTGGCGTAGAAAAAGCGATCATCTCGTAACAGGTGGGTTTTCAAATTAGCGACCACCCAATCCCCTTCTTGCAATTCTTCTTTTACCGATTTGGCTTGTTGTGCACCAATCGGTTGATTAATGCTTGGATGATCCACCAAGACTTGTAATTTCTTGTCTTTATTGAACCGCACTTTGGCAATAAAACGGGTCAACATCGGTTCAATTAAGGATTCCGGCTCTGCTTGTTCTTTATCGCCTTGTTTTTCAATAGTGGCGGTAATTTTATCGCCATGCATCACCTTTTTCATGGCAGGTGGCGCAATAAAATAAGTTTTTTTATCACATTCTAAAAAACCATAGGCTTTATCGGTGCTTTTTACCACACCTTCTACACGTTCTTTGCTTTCGTGAATTTGTTGTTTAAGTTGTGCGAGTAGTGGATTGTTTTGGAACATAGTTATATTTTAAAAAAGAGAAAAGGCAGACCGAAAAGTCTGCCTAGAAATAAATCAAAAGAAAAATTATTCTTCGCCTAATTCACCCATTGCGGTGATGCTGAAACCGGCATCCACATGAACGATTTCACCGGTAATACCGGATGCGAGATCAGAACATAAAAACGCAGCGGAATTACCCACATCTTCGATAGTCACTGTACGGCGTAATGCGGCGGTTTTCTCAAAGGCTGAAAGCATTTTCTTAAAGTTTTTAATGCCTGATGCCGCTAATGTGCGGATTGGGCCGGCAGAAATGGCATTCACACGAATACCTTCTTTGCCTAAATCAGCTGCCATTACACGAGTGGCGGCTTCTAATGAGGCTTTAGCCAAACACATCACATTGTAGTTCGGGATGGCACGTTCCGCCCCTAAGTAAGAAAGGGTGAGTAATGCCGCATTTGGATTTAAATAAGGACGTGCGGCTTGTGCCATTGCCACAAAGCTGTATGCACTGATATCATGTGCAATACGGTAGCCTTCACGGGTGGCGGCATTGACATAATCGCCGTCTAACTGATCGCCCGGCGCAAAGGCGATGGCATGTACGAAGCCGTCAAATTTATCCCAATGTTTGCTTAATTCGGCAAAGCAGTTTTGAATACTTTCATCGGTCGCCACATCTAAAGGAAGGACGATATCAGAGCCAAATTCTTTGGCAAATTCTTCTACACGCGGTTGTAATTTGTCGTTTAAATAAGTGAACGCAAGCTCTGCGCCTTGTTCTTTCATTGATTTAGCAATCCCGTAAGCAATAGAACGATTGCTTGCAAGACCGGTGACTAAAATTCGTTTACCTGTTAAGAAACCCATGTTTTTTCCTATTTGTTAAAAAATACTGCGTAGTATAGTCGAAAAATGGGTTGAATACAAAGCAGACCAAGCGTGCAAAAGAAACTTTATTTTCAACGAAATTTTTCTTTGATTTGAGTCACTATGCCGATAGGGTTGAGTTCAAGGGCTTCACAATAGGCGATAAATTCAAAAACATCTAATCGTCTATCCCCTGTCTCGACTTTGCCTACAAATGAGGAGACAACGCCCATTTTTTCGCATAATGCACGTTGTGATAAACCGAGAGCTTTCCTTTGTTTTAAGAAAATATCTCTTAACCAAAGATGCTCGCTAGAGTGGATTGATAATCTTAAATTTGTCATTGTACCTATTTTAGGTACAAAATTTCTTGAACCTTTTTTAGGTTTAATGTAGAATCATTTTTAAACCTGTTTTAGGTTTTTGTTGTAGTTATTAACTCTTGGAGGATTTATGGGATTTTTAGATGGACTTGGTAAACTTGCTGGTGCTGCAATGAATGAGATAAAAGAAGCTGGGGAAAGATCAAAGGTTTATAAGCAAGAAATGCTTGACAAATCAGATTATGAGCTTGCTCGTATATTTAAACGAGATAACTCACTTTCCCCTATTAGAGCTGGAGCTGCATTGCAGGAATTAAAATCTAGAGGTTATAATCAGGACGAAATAAAGGAGATGGTTCGTAATGCATAGAGGTTTCTTTATGTCTGGAAGTATTAAATTGCCCCACAGTTGCCCTAAATGTGGTGAAACCGCATATACAGCGGTTGAATTACAGGAAAAGTTTGGCTATAGAACAACTAGTTCTAAGAGTGCATCAAATCAAAGTTGGTGTAAAAAATGTAGATCCTAAATTACTAGGAGAGACGTTAATTTTTTATAGGCTATATCAGGAGTTATATCTCCTATATAGCTTATTTATTAGGTGGTTGAAATGTTTGGATTATTTAATAAGCTCTTTGGATCAGAAGAAAATGAAACAAAGAGAACACAGAAAAAGATACATGATATAGTAACATCTATTGAAAATGAACGGAAATCTAAGTCTAAATCTCGTTGGGATTTTGATGATGTTTATAGAAGAGCAACAGAGGAACAGGAGCCTACCTATAAATTTTTGCTTGGTCAAATATACTATTATGGGGATGGTGATATTAAACCTGATTATGAGAAGTCTATTTATTGGTATACAGAGGCAGCTTTGTCTGGGGATCTACCTGCAATGGTTCATTTGGGATGCTTTTATCGAGAGGGAGACTGTGGTGTGGAAATTGATATAGAGAAAGCTAAATATTGGTTTAGAGAAGCTAAAAAAGGAGGATATAATTTAAATAAAGATATATTAGAATTTATTTCAAATTAAATGAAAATTTAGAATTATAAGAGGAGAAATATATCGATAAATTTATTCTCCTCTCAGTATGGCTAACAATTATAGTTTAGACAAAAATCTATAACAATATAGTTAAGCCGGATTATCAATATCCTTAAATTCCACATCAAAACCATATTCTTTGGCTAACCATTCGCCTAAGGCTTTAATGCCGTAACGTTCGGTGGCGTGATGTCCGGCGGCAAAAAAATGGATGCCTTGTTCACGGGCGGAATGAATGGTTTGTTCGGATACTTCCCCTGTAATGAAAGCATCACAACCTTTTGAGGCGGCTAAGTCGATATAGCCTTGCCCCCCTCCGGTGCAAATGCCGATTTTACGGATAAAGTGCGGTCCGTTTTCCGTGCAAATTAACGGTTTACGGTGAAGGGTTTGTTCAATGCGTAAAGCAAATTCCTCCGCCGTGACCGGTTGATTTAATTCGCCCCAAACAGGAATACTTGGTGTGTTATTTTCGAGAGGGCGTAAGTTTTCAATACCTAAAAGTTTGGCAAGTTGTGCATTGTTACCTAATTCGGGATGCACATCTAAAGGCAGGTGATAGCCATATAAATTAATGTCATTGATTAACAGGGTTTTTATCCGTTTGCCTTTCATTCCCCGAATACAAGGCGTTTCACTTTTCCAAAAATAGCCGTGATGGACGAGCAGGGCATCCGCTTGTTGGCTGACCGCATAATTAATTAACGCTTGGCTGGCAGTGACGCCGGTAATGATTTTTTTGATATTTGCTTTGCCCTCGACTTGTAAGCCGTTTGGCGCATAGTCGGAAATTTGGTTTGAATTGAGGGTTTGGTTAAGAAGTTGTTCAAGTTCTAGATTATTCATTGTCAAAGAGAAATGAGAAAAAGATGCCGTATAGTACGAAATTTTCAAAAAAATAACTAGCCAAAAAGAAAGATGAGGGCATTGTGTTTACCCATTTTATGGTCGCCTTTTTATTCAATTCCTACTAATTTATGGGTTTGTAAACTCAGTTGCCATTTTGGCTTCCATTTGTGGGTATGAGAGCGTTGATTGAGTTGACCTAACTGGGTGATGGTTTCCAGTAAATTCATTTTTCCTTCTCTTTCACAAGGAGAAAGATAGTAATGTTCAGCCTGAATTTTTTGTTCGATCAACTCACAAAAAGGCAGGATATTTTCATCCACCACAATACGCACCTCATTGGCAACGCTTAAACATTGTTTTTCATATTTGTGGGCATAAAGTCGCTTAGGGCTGGTGGCGATGTAATCAATTTGCGGCGGAACAGGTTTTAATCCATTGGTTTCAATGGCAAGGAAATAACCGGCTCGTTTGAATTGTTCGAGCAAATATTCAATGTGTGGCACGATAGTGGGTTCGCCCCCGGTAATGATAATATTCTTTGCAGAAAATGACCGCACTTTTGCCAAAATTTGTGAGGCGGATTGGCGTTCAAATTGGTTATAGGCGGTATCGCACCAAGGGCAGGTGAGATTGCATTTTCCAAAACGCACAAAAATACTGGGCATACCCGTATTGAAGCCTTCCCCTTGTAGGCTTTCAAAAATTTCTACGATATTAAAATGTGGTTCTAAAATGTTTTGATTTTTCACCGCACTTTACTCCGAATATTCACAAAAAGAAGTGGGCGTTTCCCACAAGCGAATGGTGGAAACCGGCAATTTTTCATCGTATTTCAAACGATTGAAAATAAAACGGGCCAGTTCTTCAGCAGTGGTGCGGAAAGGGACGCCGAAAGTTTTAGAATGGAGTTCTTGCAGTAATTGAGCAATTTTACTTTCACGCTCGTTGGTTTCATCGTAAATAAAAGCATGATCCATAGGGATTAAAATGGCTTTTTTCACAATCGCTTTGAGATCGGAAAAATCCATCACCATGGATTTTTTCGCACCAATTGGGGATAAATCTCCGCTAATTTCCACTTGTAACTTATAGGTGTGGCCATGCAGGTTTTGACATTTTCCATCATGACCGTCCAACAAATGCGCCATATCAAAACTAAATTCTTTGGAAATTTTAAACATTATTGCTGCCTTTTTGTGCGAGATATTCCGATAAGCCTTGATTGCGTAATCGGCAACTTGGGCATTGTCCGCAGCCCCCTTCGATACCTTCATAGCAGGTATGGGTGTGGGTGCGCACATAGTCTAAGACACCCAATTCATCGGCAAGCTGCCAGGTTTGCGCTTTAGTGAGATACATCAACGGTGTTTTAATGGTGAAGGCATAATCCATAGCAAGGTTGAGCGTGACATTCATAGATTTGATGAACACATCACGGCAATCGGGATAACCGCTAAAATCCGTTTCACATACGCCGGTGATGATGTCTTGAATGCCTTGTCCCTTGGCATAAATCGCCGCATAAAGTAAAAATAAGGCATTTCGCCCATCAACAAAGGTATTGGGAAGTTTGTTATTTTTTTGTTCGATTTTCGCCTGTTTATCCATAAGGGCGTTATGGGTGATGGCATTTATCACCGAGGTATCCATTAGGGTTTGCTTTATGCCGAGATCCTGGGCGATCCAACGGGCTTTTTCCAGCTCAATAGCATGGCGTTGACCGTATTGAAAGGTGATGGCTTCGACATTTTCTTTGCCGTAATCGGCGATAGCTTGGAATAAACAGGTGGTGGAATCTTGCCCACCGGAAAAGATGACAACCGCTTTTCGATTGCGGTTGGGGTTTGAAATATTCATGAGATTGTACCTAGTTTTTTTATGTAGGAGGTTTGCGAACTACAACGTTGAGCGGGCATTTTAGAGATTGTAGGGGATTTTATCAAGTTATCTTGATTTTTTGAGGAAATTTAAAAAATATTAAAAATAATGCTTGCATTGCGTGCCGTTTTAAGCATAAACTCAAAAGCAACTGATTTAAGAGGAATTAACAATGAAAATGAACCGCACTTGTCGCCATCACCACCATACCTGATTATCTTTCGGGTATGGGTGTATGGCCGGAAGAGAACAAAATATCTTCCGAGTGCGATAACATCATAGCAGAACCATAGCCCCTCGGAAGGAAACTTTCGAGGGGTTTTTGTTTATTTAAACTTCAAAAAGCAGGAAAACAATATGACAAACACAACACAAACATCAAATCGTTTACGCATTGCTTTGCAAAAAAAGGGGCGCCTTAGTCAAGATTGTGCCGTACTTCTAAAACAATGTGGGGTGAAAATCAATTGGAATGAGCAACGTTTAATGGCTTATGCAGAAAATATGCCCATTGAAATTTTACGAGTGCGTGATGATGACATTCCTGGACTGATTTTTGATGGCGTCGTCGATCTTGGTATTATCGGTGAAAATGTGCTTGAAGAGGAAGAACTCGGTCGTCTTGCGATGGGAGAGAGGGTGCAATATAAAAAACTCCGTCAGCTTGATTTTGGTGGTTGCCGACTTTCTCTTGCCATTGATCGTGATTGCGATTATCAAGGTGTGCAAGATCTCGCTAATGCCCGTATCGCCACTTCTTATCCGAATTTATTAAAACGTTATATGGCAGAACAAAATGTGCCATTTAAAAGTTGTTTATTAAACGGCTCGGTGGAAGTCGCCCCCAGTGCGGGGATCGCCAATGCCATTTGTGATTTGGTTTCATCCGGTGCAACACTGGAGGCGAATGGTTTAAAAGAAGTGGAAGTGATTTATCGCTCCAAGGCCTGTTTAATCCAGCGTGCAGAAGCCTTATCCACAGATAAACAACGCCTCGTTGATAAGTTGCTTACCCGTATCCAAGGAGTTCAACAAGCGGCTGAATCAAAATACATTATGCTCCACGCCCCGAAAAATAAACTCGAAGAAATTACCGCACTTTTACCGGGCGTTGAAAACCCGACTATTTTGCCCCTTGCCCACGACACTAACCAAGTGGCAATGCACGTCGTCAGTCAAGAAAATCTCTTCTGGGAAACGATGGAGCAACTCAAAGCCATTGGCGCAAGCTCCATTTTGGTGTTACCGATTGAAAAAATGATGAAATAGTGATGATGAGGGAAATGCTATGATTATTACAACCTTAGGGGATAATGCATATCCCTCTACTTGCAGCTATTTAGCAGCTCAAAAACAATACCTGGGTGAAAAAATTATATTATTAGATAGTTTTGAAGCGTGTTTGGAAAGCCTTAAAATTGGCAATTCTGATATATCTATTATTCCGGCAGCTTATCCTAAGCTAAACAGTATTATTATGGATGATAATTTTGAAATAAATAATACTTTTATACATAAAATACCTGATCTTGTTTTATCCTGTAAATATAATGAAAATGAGTTTTCTTGTTTGTATTATCATATAGCGACTCAAATATTATTAAAAAAAATATCAAAGTCATACAAAAATAAACAACTTGTAAACTCTAATACAGAAGCTGCTTTAAAAGTAAAATCATCATCAAGCTATGATTTGTGTATAACTAATAGATTTTGTGCAGAACAACAGTCTTTAATAATATTACAAATATTGAGAAAAGAACTCAAAATGCCATTTCTTTGCTTTTCTAAAAAGGAGAAAAAATGACCTTATCTCTTTTATTTTATTTTACACTTTCCAGCCTATTGATAGCGGCTTTGCCTGGTCCTGCAATGATGCTTACTATTCAAGGTAGTATTGAAAAAGGTTTTAAAAAAGGTGGTGCTATTACACTCGGTATTTTACTTGGCGATGTTGCTTTGCTGAGCGGTGTTATTGTGGGAATTGGTGAAGTGTTAAGTCAATCTCCCAAAATATTGGCAATAATGGGAACGATAGCAAATGGTTATTTAATTTATCTTGGCGTATGTAATTTATGGACACTTCGCCATTTTGTTAATGTAAAGGAAAGTATAATCAATAAATTCAATTGGAAAACAGGTTTTTTCATTACCGTCATTAACCCGAAAACAATTGTATTTTTATTGGCTTATTTTCCTCAATTTTTAGATCCTAAAAGCCTATGGAGTACCACTCAGCAAATGATTTTACTGTCAATTATATTTCTTATTGCTGTTGCGATTGTTATGTTTTTTTACGCTTTTAGTGCTTCTTTAGCAAAACAGTTTTTAAATCGCCCCAATGTACAAAAAATAATGAACCTTACTTTTGGGGTATTGCTCATTTATCTTGGGGTAAATGGTTTTATTCAGCAATAATATAAGGAAACGATATGCAAACACTCATTTGGAACAATTTAAAAACGTCGGAAAAAATGACCGCACTTTCTCGCCCTGCGCAAAAAGTGGGGGAAAGTATTAAACAAGCGGTGGACGCTATCAGTGAAAATGTGGCACGGAATGGTGATGGTGCTTTGTTTGAATTGGCGGAGAAATTTGACAAGGTCAGATTGGAAAAACTCACCGTATCACCGGAAGAGATTGCGGCGGCAAGCGGTCGAATTTCACCGGAACTTTGCCAAGCCATTCAACAAGCAAAAGCGAATATCGAAGCCTTTCACAAGGCACAACAAAATCAAGAAATTGACATTGAAACACAGCCCGGTGTGCGTTGCCAAGTGCTGACCCGTCCGATTGAACGGGTTGGGCTATATATCCCCGGTGGTTCAGCCCCGCTATTTTCGACAGTGCTGATGCTTGCCATTCCTGCAAAAATCGCCGGTTGTAAAAAAATTGTGCTTTGTTCCCCTCCACCGATTGCGGATGAAATCCTTTATACGGCAAACCTTTGTGGCGTGGAAACCATTTACACAGTAGGTGGTGCACAAGCAATTTTTGCAATGGCACAAGGCACAGAAACCGTGGCAAAAGTGGATAAAATCTTCGGGCCGGGCAATGCTTTTGTAACAGAGGCGAAACGCCAAGTGATGCAAGCGGGAACAGCCATTGATATGCCGGCTGGGCCTTCAGAGGTTTTGGTGATTGCCGATGAATTTGCCGCCCCTGATTTTGTTGCAAGTGATCTCCTTTCCCAAGCGGAACAC
Source organism: Rodentibacter rarus (assembly GCF_001998965.1). Classification (GTDB taxonomy): domain Bacteria; phylum Pseudomonadota; class Gammaproteobacteria; order Enterobacterales; family Pasteurellaceae; genus Rodentibacter; species Rodentibacter rarus. Next base: position 9,513 of record NZ_MLHJ01000085.1, on the reverse strand, counting down.
GGGGCAGATAGCCAAGTGATTTTAGTCACCAACAGTGAAACACTGGCAAAAGCGACCGCACTTTCCATTGAAAAACAGCTTGAAAACTTGCCTCGAAAAGAGACCGCAGAGAAAGCCCTCGCCCACAGCCGAATTTTCATTGCGAAAAGTATTGAACAAGCGGTTGAAATCAGCAATGCCTATGCCCCTGAGCATTTAGTGGTACAAACGCAAAATGCCCGTGAATTATTGCCATTTCTAGACAATGCAGGCTCGATTTTCTTAGGGGCATATTCGCCCGAAAGTATGGGCGATTATGCCAGTGGCACGAACCATGTTTTGCCCACCTATGGCTACACCCGTACCTATTCCAGTTTAGGCTTGGCGGATTTCAGTAAACGAATGACCGTACAAGAACTCACCCCACAAGGTTTCCAAGCCCTTGCACCCACCGTCATGGCGATGGCAAGTGCCGAACAGCTTGAAGCGCACAGACTGGCGGTGGAAGTGAGGTTGGCGAAGTTGAAGATGTAATTTGACATTAATAATAATTAATAAAAGGAGAACCAAAATGCAAAACCCAATTGAAATTTACCAAACCCAAGACGGACAAGCCCAAGTGGAAGTGAGGTTTGAAAATGAGACGGTTTGGCTCTCACAGGCTCAGATGGTGCAATTATTCGGACGAAATCAATCTGTGATTTCACGTCATATTGCTAATGCTCTTGAAGAAGGTGAGCTCAATGAAAAAAGCAATATGCAAAAAATGCATATTGCTTCTGCGGATCGTCCTGTGACATTTTACGATCTAGAGACGATTATTTCTGTCGGCTATCGAATTAAATCCCCCCAAGGTGTAGCATTTCGACGTTGGGCAACGGCTCGATTGAAAGATTATCTTGTCAAAGGCTATGCATTGAACCAACAACGTTTGCAACAAAATGCGGTGGAGTTGGAGCAAGCATTGGCATTAATTCAAAAAACCGCACGCTCCTCTGAATTAACAGTGGAGAGTGGCAGAGGATTGGTTGATATTGTCAGCCGTTATGCTCAAACGTTTTTATGGTTACAACAATATGACGAGGGACTTTTAAGCGAACCCAAAACGCAAACGGGTGGCGTATTGCCAACAGTCAATGAAGCACGCTCGGCATTGCAATTGCTTAAGCAACAACTTATCGAAAAAGGCGAGGCTTCTGATTTATTCGGGCGAGAAAGGGAGAGGGGCTAGCCGCTATTTTAGGTAATTTGGATCAAACGGTTTTCGGCGAGCCTGCATATCCGACCATTGAAGCCAAAGCTGCGCATTTGCTTTATTTTGTGGTAAAAAATCATCCTTTTTCGGATGGTAATAAACGTAGCGGCGCCTTTCTCTTTATTGATTTTTTACATCGAAATCACCGATTGTTTAATGCTGAACATCACCCCGTGATAAATGATACTGGCTTGGCGGCACTTACGCTTCTCGTGGCAGAATCTGATCCAAAGCAAAAAGAAACGCTCATTCGGCTGATTATGCATATGCTAAAAAAAGCAGATTAATTTTTCTACAATAAAGGTAAACACAATGAACATCAATAAGTTATCACGTCAAAACATTCAAGCACTTACGCCCTATCAATCCGCACGGCGATTAGGCGGAAAAGGGGATATTTGGCTGAATGCGAATGAATACCCAACTTCACCAAATTTTGATTTAACTGACCGCATTTTTAACCGCTACCCCGAACCGCAACCGCAAGCTGTAGTGGAGGGCTATGCTGCCTACGCCGGTGTTTTGCCTGATAATGTGCTAGTCAGTCGTGGCGGTGATGAGAGCATCGAGCTGATTATTCGTGCCTTTTGCGAGGCGGACGATCAGGTGTTGTATTGCCCGCCTACCTACGGTATGTATGCGGTGAGTGCCGAAACCTGTGGTATTGCCTGTAAAACCGTGCCGTTGACAGCAGATTTTCAACTGAATTTATCGGAAATTGAGCATCAGCTTGACGGTGTGAAAGTGGTGTTTGTGTGCAGCCCGAATAATCCAACAGGTAATTTGCTTAATCGCTCAGATTTGCTAACGCTGTTGCAAATGACCGCAGGGCGTGCGATTGTGGTGGTGGACGAAGCCTATATCGAATTTTGCCCTGAGGCAACAATGGCAACGGAACTGGCGAATTATCCACATTTGGCGATTATCCGTACCCTTTCCAAAGCCTTTGCATTGGCGGGGGTACGCTGTGGCTTTACCCTCGCCAATCCCGAACTGATCCAAATCTTACAAAAAGTGATCGCACCCTATCCACTGCCTGTACCGGTGTCGGATATTGCCGCCCAAGCCTTGCAACCACAAGGGCTAACCCAAATGCAACGCAGTGTTGCCGAACTTCTCGCTAATCGTGCCGATTTGCAAAAAAAACTTGAAAACCTACCGCTTGTGGAGCAGGTTTACCCTAGCCAAGCTAACTACCTTTTGGTGAAATTCAAAGACGGACAAAAAGTGTTTCAATCACTTTGGGAACAAGGGATTATCCTCCGAGATCAACATAACGCATTGAATTTGCAAAATTGTATTCGGATTACCGTGGGGACGAAGGGGGAGAATGAGCGGGTGATTGAGGCGATCAGTGCTTTATCTGGTAAGAAATAAAAATTACTGTAATCCGTGGGTATAAATACCCACGGTTACCCATAGTCGTTCCCCTTGTGGGGGAACAAGTGATAGAAATATTAGTGAGAACAGGCTACCCCAACGGGGTAGATTTATACTTAACCTAGGGTAACTTGTTACCCTAGGGATATGAGTAAACACAGGAGAACAACATGCAACCAACCCTTTTTATCGACCGTGATGGCACATTGATTGATGAGCCGAAAACTGACTTTCAAATCGACAGTTTGGAAAAACTTAAATTTGAGCCAAATGTGATCCCCGCCCTACTGAAACTGCAAAAACGTTACCGCTTGGTGATGGTGAGTAACCAAGACGGCTTGGGGACGGCATCTTTTCCACAAGCGGATTTTGACAAGCCGCATAATGCGATGATGGCGTTGTTTCGCTCGCAAGGTATCGAATTTGATAACGTGCTGATTTGTCCGCATAAGCCCGAAGATCAGTGCGAATGCCGCAAGCCGAAAACCAAACTATTACAAAAATATATCGATAGAAACTTATTCGATCCTGACCGCTCTTTTGTGATTGGCGACCGTGTCACCGATGTGCAATTAGCGGAAAATCTAGGCATTCGAGCATTGCAATATCACCCAGAAAAACTAAACTGGGATCTGATTACAGAAAAATTGTTAGGCGAAGCGGTCACCAATATCGGCAACCGCCCACCACGCCACGCCATTGTTGAACGCAAAACCAAGGAAACGGATATCAAAGTTGAAGTGTGGCTAGACGAAACCGGAGTAAACGACATTAAAACAGGTGTGGGATTTTTCGATCATATGCTCGACCAAATCGCCACCCACGGCGGTTTCCGTATGAACATTTCTTGTAAAGGCGATCTGTGGATTGACGAACATCACACGGTGGAAGACACCGCCCTTGCACTTGGCACAGCATTAAAACAAGCCATCGGCGATAAACGGGGCATTGCCCGCTTTGGTTTTGTGCTGCCAATGGATGAATGCAAAGCCCAATGTGCAATGGATTTATCGGGTCGCCCATTTATTCAATTTAAAGCAGAATTCAAACGGGATAAAGTCGGTGATTTCAGCACAGAATTGACCGAGCATTTTTTCCAATCCATTGCTTTCACTATGCTTGCCACCCTGCACATTAGCGCCTGCGGCGACAACGACCACCACAAAATCGAAAGTTTGTTTAAAGTGTTTGGGAGAACGCTGAGACAGGCGATAAGAGTTGAGGGCGAGGAGTTGCCGAGTAGTAAGGGGGTTCTTTAATGATAATTCTGGAAATATCATTAAATGCTAAATAAACTGGATCATTGGCTTGTTCACTACCCACCTAATCCCGAACTTCGAGGGATAAAACGCTTTGTGGTGGAGTTTTGGTTTTTCGGGTTGAAAGAAGCGAGGGCTTGCCTTTTTGCTGGATTGTTTTTTATCGCAATGTTTGTAATCCCAAAATCAGGGCTATGGGGCATTCCCCGTTATGATATTTTGCTGATTTTTGCCCTAGTAGTGCAAGCGGTGATGTTTTGGGCAAAATTGGAAACCTTAGATGAAATCAAATCCATCACGCTATTTCACTTAGTTGGATTTGTTTTGGAATACTTTAAAACATCAAGCAGTATTCAATCGTGGGCTTATCCTGATTTTGCCTACACCAAAATAGGCGGCGTGCCGTTATTCACAGGGTTTATGTATGCTGCTGTTGGTAGCTACATTATCCAAGCGTGGCGATTACTTGATGTGAAAGTTAAAAGCTATCCACCTTATTGGCTTTCTACCTTGGTGGCTGTGCTTATTTACCTTAATTTTTTTACACATCATTACATTGGCGATTATCGCTGGTATTTAGCCGCCTTTGCTATGGGATTATATGCTCGCACCTATGTTTATTTTACCCCTTACGATCACAAACGCAGTATGCCATTGTTATTTGCTTTTGTGTTAATTGGCTTTTTTATTTGGTTAGCGGAAAATATCGGCACATTTATTGGCATTTGGCAATATCCTAATCAAATGGGGGCGTGGGCAACCGTACATTTAGGTAAATGGGGAGCTTGGTCATTATTGATTGTAATGACGTTTACCATTGTGGCAAATTTGAAACATATTAAACAAACTATTCGGGTTTCTCGGGATTGATACTCATAAAAATTAAAGATAGCAAGGAATATATAATGAAATTAGTCATCATCGATACCGCTTGTGCCAATCTTTCCTCCGTCAAATTCGCTTTTGACCGATTGGGCTATGTGGCTGAGATCACAAGTGATCTCAATAAAATTCAATCTGCTGATAAGCTCATTCTGCCCGGTGTGGGAACGGCTGTTGCGGCAATGAAAAACTTACAAGAGAGAGGGTTGATTGAGGTGATCCAAAACCTCAGCCAACCCGTGTTGGGTATTTGTTTGGGGATGCAGTTAATGACGGCTTGTTCCGAAGAAGGTAACGTGGAAACCCTGAACCTAATGCCAAGCCAAACGGCGTTAATCCCTGATACAGGTTTACCTTTGCCGCATATGGGCTGGAATAAGGTGCATTATGCGGAAGGCTGCCTGCTGTTTGAGGGCATTGAGCAAAATAGCCATTTCTATTTTGTGCATAGTTATGCGGTTAGCCCGAATGATAACACCATTGCTACCAGCCATTACAGTGTGGATTTTTCCGCTGCTATTGCCAAAGGCAACTTCTACGGTGTGCAATTCCACCCCGAACGCTCGGGCAAAAATGGGGCGTTGTTGTTACGGAATTTTGTGGAGAATATATAAGGATAAAATCTTATGCAAAAGACAATAAGAAAATTATCTCAAAATCAAAAAGTTATAAAATTTTTGAAAGATAATTCTAATAAAAAATTTACTGCGAGAGAAATAGCGGAAAATATTACTCAACTCTATGAACAAGAATATGAGCTAAAAAGAAAACCTTTTTCATCGCATAATGATTTTATTAGTCAAGTTGTGTCAGAAATAGGATGTAATAAAGATTATTTGATTAAAGCAAGTATTCAATTACAGGATAAGCCTAGACCAAGAGTATTTTGGTATGATTCAGAAGAAATTAAAGTTCCAGGAAAGGAATTGGTTAATAAATTTTCTGAAAAAGATCTCTATCCATTATTGATCGAATTTTTGAATAATGAATTTGGATTATTCTGCCTGAGAATAAATGAAAAAACATCAAGTAATTTAAAAGGTTTAAATGGTAATAAATGGTTACACCCTGATATAGTTGCAATGCAGGTGCTTGATAAAGAATGGGATAGTGCAGTTCAAGATTGTGCGAAAGCCAGCTCAGGTCAAAATGTCAAACTTTGGTCATTTGAAGTGAAAAAAGAATTGACAAGTTCAAATGTAAGGGAAAGTTTTTTTCAAGCTGTCAGTAATTCCAGTTGGGCTAATGAAGGATATTTAGTTGCAACATCAATTCCAGATAATATATTAAATGAGCTTAGAATTTTATCTTCATTACACGGTATTGGCGTAATACTATTAGCCGAAAAAGACATTAGTGAAAGTGATATATTATTACCAGCAAAACAAAAAATAGAAGTTGATTGGCAATCCGTTAATAGAATTGTGAAAGAAAATAAAGATTTTAAAGAATATATTGATTATATTTCTGTTTATTATAGAACAGGCAAGATTTTTAAAAATAATTGGAATAAATAGCAGGAATAAACACAATGAATAAATCAATTATTATCCCCGCCCTTGACTTAATTGACGGTCAAGTTGTGCGGTTATATCAGGGCGATTATGCCCAAAAAACCTTATATAGCGACAATCCCGTGGCACAATTTCAGGATTATGTAAAGCAGGGGGCAAAACAACTTCATTTGGTCGATTTAACCGGGGCGAAAGACCCAACTAAACGCCAAACTACGCTGATTGGGGAAATTATCAATCAAGTCCAATGCCCGATCCAGGTAGGTGGTGGTATTCGCTCAGAGCAAGATGTGGCGGATTTATTGGCGGTTGGCGCAAATCGTGTGGTGATTGGTTCAACAGCGGTTAAGCAACCTGAATTAGTCAAGAGCTGGTTCAATCAATACGGTGCAGAAAAGTTCGTATTGGCGTTAGATGTCAATATTGATGCAAGCGGTCAAAAAATCATTGCGGTTAGTGGCTGGCAGGAAGCCAGTGGTGTTTCTCTTGAAGCCTTAATTCAAGATTTCCAAGCCGTAGGCTTACAGCACGTTCTCTGCACCGATATTTCCAGAGATGGCACATTGGCAGGCTCAAACGTAGCGCTTTATCGTGAAATTTGCAGTGCTTTCCCAGAGGTGCAATTTCAGTCTTCAGGTGGAATCGGCAGCCTTGCGGATATTGAAGCCTTGAAAGGCACAGGTGTAGCAGGTGTGATTGTTGGGCGGGCGTTGCTTGAAGGAAAATTTAATGTGGTGGAGGCGATCAAATGTTGGCAAAACGGATAATTCCTTGTTTAGATGTGAAAGATGGGCAAGTAGTGAAAGGTGTGCAATTTCGCAACCACGAAATTATCGGTGATATCGTTCCGCTCGCCCAACGTTATGCCGAGGAAGGCGCAGATGAATTGGTGTTTTATGACATCACGGCTTCATCGGACGGTCGCACCGTGGATAAAAGCTGGGTAGAACGAGTGGCACAGGTGATCGATATTCCCTTTTGCGTGGCAGGCGGTATCAAGACGGTAGAAGAGGCGGAAAAACTGTTTGCCTTTGGGGCGGATAAGATCTCGATCAATTCGCCCGCCCTCGCTGATCCCGATCTGATTTCGCGCCTTGCGGATCGTTTTGGTGTGCAAGCGGTCGTGGTGGGGATTGATAGTTGGTTTGAGCAGGGAACGGGCAAATACTGGGTCAATCAATATACAGGCGATGAAAAACGCACCCGCCAAACCCAATGGCAGCTGCTTGACTGGGTCAAAGAAGTGCAGCAACGGGGAGCCGGTGAAATTGTGCTGAATATGATGAACCAAGATGGTGTACGAAAGGGTTACGATCTGGAACAGCTTAAAAAAGTGCGGTCGGTTTGCAATGTACCTTTAATCGCTTCTGGCGGTGCAGGCGAAATGGTACATTTCCGTGATGCCTTTATTGAAGCGAATGTGGATGGTGCATTGGCGGCGAGTGTATTTCATAAGCAGATTATTCAGATTGGCGAGTTAAAGGATTATTTGATGACTCAACATGTAGAAGTAAGAAAATAGGAAATTAAAATGGAGATGAGTACAGTAAATATTATTCTTGGCATTGTTTTTATTTTCTTTTTATTTTTAATAAAAGAATTAGCAAAATCAAAAAGTAAAAACAAATACCGGAAAAAAAGAATACCGAAATTCTCCAATGATTATTTTAATGATAAAAATTTACTGGAAACACAAAATGAGCGGATTAAATCATTATTAAATACCGATTTAAAATCGGTTTCTTTAATGAATAAGGAAGAGTTTTTAATTTTTCAATCTCTTGAAAAATTATTAAATGAAAGATTTGTTAAACAAAAATATCGTTTATTTACGCAGGTTGGTTTAGGAGGATTCATTAAAACCAAAAAATCAGAAAGAATTTGTTCCGAAGATGAAAGAAAAGCATTTTTTTCAATTAATCAACTGAGAGCGGATTTTCTTATTATTGATCGTTTTGGAAAGCCGGTATTAGTAATTGAATATCAAGGAACAGGGCATCGATTAAATAATTCAACAGATCGGGATACAAGAAAACGTTATGCTTGTAATAAAGTAGGCATAGAACTAATTGAAATTTTAGGTAAAGAAGATCAGAGTTATTTAAATAAAGTGATTTTGTTTTTAGATAATCACCAAAATAAATTAAGATAAGGATTAAATATGATAGAGATAAGTCAAATCAACTGGCAAAAAGTCGATAATTTACTACCCGTTATCGTCCAAAACGTAACAACGTGCGAAGTGCTAATGCTCGGTTATATGAACCATGAAGCATTGGAAAAAACCTTAAATGAAAAGCGGGTGACTTTCTATTCACGCACCAAACAACGTTTATGGACAAAGGGAGAAACCTCAGGCAATTTTTTAAATGTGGTGGATATGAGCTTAGATTGTGATAAGGATACTTTGCTGATTTTAGCCAATCCTATCGGAGCGACTTGCCACACGGGAGAGGAAAGTTGCTTTCATCAATTTGACACCCAATCGGAAGGGGATTGGACGTGGTTTAGTAAATTGGAACGCACGCTTGCTGAGCGAAGAAATGCCTCTCCTGAAACCTCTTACACCGCACAACTTTATGCGAAAGGCACGAAGAAAATCGCCCAAAAAGTCGGGGAAGAAGGGGTTGAAACCGCTTTAGCAGCGATGACAGGTGATTCCGAAGAATTAATCGGTGAATCGGCGGATTTGGTTTATCATTTAACCGTGTTATTACATCATCAAGGGCTGGAATGGCAGGATGTGATTGCAAAATTGCAAGAACGCCACAAAGGGATAGGGTTACATCCGGAAGGTTCAAATAAATAACGCTGTGGAATAATCTGTGTTGTGTTACAATTCGCACCGGTTTTTTTGAAGTAAAGGTAAAAGTAGTATGAAAAAATTATTATTCGTTATTGTCGGTGCATTGATCGTTTCAGCTTGTGCTAATAAAGATGTGTATTTTAATGGTTCGGAAGGCTCTCATTCAGGAATGAAATTTGATAAAGATACTCGTCATTGGGGCGTCAATCGTTAATAATCCATTGGAAAGTGCGGTCGAAAATCACAATGAATTTTGACCGCACTTTTTCTTTCCCGGGTATTATGTAGCAAATGCACAAAACAGAAATTTTAACCAATACGTAGGGACACACTGCGTGTGTCCGTTATAAAATCAAATTATTTCAATCGGTTAAAATTCGGACACACGCAGTGTGTCCGTTATAAAATCAAATTATTTCAATCGGTTAAAATTCGGAC
>NZ_MLHJ01000084.1 GCF_001998965.1 Rodentibacter rarus | reverse complement strand
AGACGGTGATTATCGTGTTATTGCGAAAGTGACAACCCCGGAAGGCAAAGAAAGTCAACCGAGTACAGAAGCGCCATTTAATGTTGACCAAACCACACCGGTAACGCCAACCATTGATATCACACGTATCGCAGGTCAGGATCAAGTTGCTGAAGGTACGGATGGTTATGCGCAATTCTTACCAAAAAATATCGCAACAGAAACCTTTGAAACATCGACAAACACTGTTGAGGGTAAAAAAACAACGATAGAAACCAAAGGCTTTATCGTTAGCGGAACAACGAAAAATGTACCAGCCGATACAGAGGTTGTAATCACAATTACTGGAGAAGATGGAACGAAATTGGTTGATGGTCAAACAGCAAAAGTTAACGCTGATGGTACTTGGTCTGTCAACGTGGTAACTGTCACAACGACAACGGTTGAAACAGGCGATCCGGCAGATGAAGAAAACTATACAAATGAGGTGACCACATCTTATAACGCACCGACATTTGATCAAAAATATACGGTTTCAGTTGTAACGACTGCAAATGGTGAAGCGATCAGAGATGAAGATGTGACAGAGAGTGCGCCGAAAGTTGTTGATATTTATCTGCAAGATAATTTAACTGATGATGTAGCAGATGTAGCGCAATACTATACAAATAACGATCCGTATGTTGGTCGTATTGATGGAATGAATGGTACAGATGCAATGACTGCGGTAAGTCGAGCAACAGGTTTAACCAACGATCCGAATGCCTCATTACACTTTACATTAGATAAAGCGTTGCAAGCAGGGCAAACCGTAAAAGTGTTGCGTTATACCATTCTAGAGGGTCAAGAAACTGCATTAACCGATGTGAGTGCAGAGATGACGAACAACGGTTTAGAGTACACTTATACGCCATCTGAAGCATTACCAGAAACACTCAATACCTTATATCGCTATAAAGTATTGATTGAAGACGAGCAAGGTCGTGATTTATCAGGTAAAGATTTCACTTACCGCTTAGATACTATCGTTGAAAATATGAATGTTGCTGTATTAGATACAGATAAAAATATTATGGTATTAAAAGCGAATGGTATCTCTGAAATTGAAGCTACCTTGAAATATCGTTATCCAACAGGAAGCGGTAGTGAATATAGTGAGTGGTCAGAAGGAACTAAGCAAGAAGTCTTAACGGCTGATCGTGCAAAAGAACTAGGTGGTAGCCTGAAAGAAAACGATGTGGTTTATGTCTTAAATCTCGCTAACTATAATCGTTATACCAATACAGGTATTGAGCTTCAAACCATTGATGCAGCAGGTAATGTAAGTACGCAAAAAATTAACGCAATGCGTAACTTATTTAATAACTTAAATACCGAAGTTGGTCCGGATGCAACAAATAAACCAACAGGTTTAATCAATCAAGGTTACGATCAACGATTGATTACTGATGGAAACCAGCAAAAAACGGCTACCCAAGAAAATGGCGGGGTTGTTGCTACTGATGGTAATGATACCATTATTGTTGGTTTAGATAATTTTGGTGGTTTTGGTGTAAGCAATGGTTCTCTAGGCGGAACATCCGGTATTGGCGGACATTCAACAAGTGTTGATACCGGTGCCGGCGATGACTTTATCCATATTCGTGGTTCGGCTCAGAGCTTGAAAGGCGGTACATTTACAATGGGTGAAGGTAACGACAAACTTGTAATTGATGGTGGTACAGCTATTGGTAGCTATGCTTATGATATGGGTGAAGGTAACAATATTATTGAAATCCACGGTAATACTGTTGCAGCAGCTACTCAAAGTTATACCTTTGGAAACGGCAATGATATCTTGCGTGTCGATGCCTCAGAGTTTGATGGCAGTAAAACCATCGAATTTGGTGATGGTTATAACGTAATGGAAGCTGAAACATTACGTGGTTCTAACACCATTAACTTTGGTAAAGATGATGATACATTTATCGTCAACTCTTTGAGTACGTTAGCTGGAAGTAACGGTAACATCAATATGGGGGCAGGTAATGATACATTCATTGTCAAAACTCAATATGCGAGCGGCTTTAAAGTCAATCTTGGTGAAGGTGATGATACTGCAATTATTTCTTCTCCAACCATTGCTGAAAAATTAGATGGTGGACTTGGTAACGATACGCTAATTATTACCAACACCAAATCAAAAGTTAGCTTAGAAGATGTTCTAAACTTTGAAACTGTTGATCTCACTACCGAAGGTAGCCAAACTGTTGGTATGAGTATTGATTACTTAAGACAAGCAAACAATGAAGTGAAGCAAGTCTATGTAAAAGGTACTGCGGCTGATACCGTTGATTTAGGCGACAACGGCAAAAATGTCAATGGATTCAAAATCAAAGACGGTGGTGGATTGGTTAAATCCAACTGGAATTACTGGGAAAAAACTGAATCTGATGTGGTTCACGATGGGGTGACTTATGATAAATATACTTATCGTACCTCCTCCGGTGAAACAGGTGATGAGGCTATCTATATCCAACAAGGTATCCAAATCATCTAATATCATTAAATGATTTAGCTTAATCCAAATCCCTCATAGTAAACCCTATGGGGGATTTTTTTATAAAAGTGCGGTTAACTTTAACGGTATTATGTAGCAAATGCACAAAACAGAAATTTTAACCAAAACGTAGGGACACACTGCGTGTGTCCGTTATAAAATCAAATTATTTCAATAGGTTAAAATTCGGACACACGCAGTGTGTCCCTACAAGTAACAAAAAACAACGTTGTGCAACTGCTGTATAATACCGGTGTTTTTTACCGCACTTTTTGTTTTTATTTTTTTGATTAATAAAGGAGAAAAAATGGCTGATCCGCATATTCAATCCC
>NZ_MLHJ01000083.1 GCF_001998965.1 Rodentibacter rarus | reverse complement strand
TTGCATGATCATTAACAACCTATATGTTAAATTTATTGTTCAATGTAATTATAATATTATATTGACATATTATGCAATATGCAAATTAGATTTTTATATATTTATCTTGTTTATATAATTCAGTTGCTTTTTAAAAATCATTATTAACATTAAGTTTTGTGTAGGTGTGTTATTAATATTGAATTAAGTTATTTTGCTCAAATAGTTAATTATTCTAGAGCTTCCTATTCCTATAAAACCACAATGTATATCATCAAACTCACCCTCTTTAAACAAAGCTAATCCTCCTACGTTACTTACATGCAATAAATATTTTTTGTTTTCTTTGATAGTATAGGTAAAACCATGGTTTATAACATCATTTACATTAATATTTTTAGGTAAAATTAGTAAGTGCGAGTTTATTTGGTGGTTTAATAATTTAACAGTATCCTCTATTGAATTAACTGAATTTAATTTTATTGCGCCAAAATACTTAATTTCTTTATTTCTAATTATCTCTATTTCATCAATGTATGTTCCTTCGGATATTATTACTCCCTCTTTGTTTAGGTATTTCCATAATTTAAAATAATTGGCTAGCTTTGTTTTTTTTCGGTAATCTAAATCGCCAGTTGCAATATATAAATATAATTCTTCTCTAATTGTGGTGTAAATTATTTTTTTTAGTAAATTACACATGCTTATATTTTTGTTTGAATTCGGTTTTTTTATTTTTAAACTGATGTTTTTATCATTTAAACCTAAAAATGATAAGTCAATATTTTTTTTAATATCTATATTATCAATAGTCATAGTGATTTCCCCACATATCGTTAAAATGAGGTCCTCTATTCTGAATAGGATCATCAGGGTATACATGACCTCTAGAATCATCTCTAATTTGAATTCTTCGTTTTCCTCCTCCAGGTTTTGGAATGTCAAATTCATAAATTTTCCCTGATTGTTGATTCCCACGTTTATCTATATTTGGTAAAACCTTACTTGGTTGTTGGCTAGTAGGAATTCCACTACGACGCTTAGCCTCATTAAATGCACCTCTACGTCCAGAACCTTTAGGAGATAAATTGCGGGGTTTACACCCTGCTAGCCCAAACAAATCCACCCAATCCAATGGATTTTTGATATATCTATAAGGTGTTTCCCCACCTAATAATCCAATCGGGTCGCTTGAGATATAATTTCCCGTCTCAGGGTCATAATACCTAAACCTGTTATACGCTAACCCACTTTCTTCATCGAACCATTGCCCGGCAAACAACATTTGTGGGTCAAGTGGGGTTGTTTTACGGTAATCATTTGGGAAGAGTAAACCCCATAAACTATGCTTTTCTTTACGCCATAGGGTTTTACCTTGCGGATTTACTTGTTTTTAAGAAAGACTTAACAAGGTATCAGTCATTTCTCTAATATCAAAGTAGATATTGGTCTTTTCTTCAATAGAAAGATATGGTTTTATTTCAAAAAAATCATTCTTGTCACTATCACAAATAAATAAAAATAAAGTATGTTCAAAAGTATTAATGAAATCTTTACGTAGTTGCATGTTTTTATCTATTTTTGATTGGTTTTTAATATAAAATTTATAGGCTTTTTTAATGGTGTTAAATTTTTGCTTGCTAAATTTATTTCTATAATGTAAATGATAAATAAAAGATTTTTTTGATGATGCTGATACTATATCTATTAAGCTTTGATTATCCACATTTCCTTCCTTTTACTGCACCATAGATTTTTTTGCCGTGAAGATCATATACACCTTTATGCTGTTTCTGTGAATTATAAACCTCAATTTCATATTTATCTTTATGGAAAGTATCCATATGAAAATAGTCTCCTTTTTTAATACCTTGAATCGATGTTTTTCCTATTACTTTATATAATGATGCTCCTTTTATATTTGTTGTGGTTTTTTGTGAAATATTTTGAAGTTCTTTCCAAAATTCACTATTAAATAAAATATTATTTGCCACCAAACCGAATGGATCAATAAATTGAAATGGATTTTGGACATAAAAATACGGCGTGCTACCGCCTTCTAACCCAATTGGATCAGAGTTTAGATAGCACGCCGTATTAGGGTCATAATATCGAAAACGGTTATACGCTAACCCACTTTCTTCAT